>CALDZL010000128.1 GCA_937944295.1 uncultured Sphingorhabdus sp. | reverse complement strand
TGAACGGATCATCCCTGAATTGGTGATTGTACCTAAAACAGTATAGCTTGGTGCAAAACCAGGACCAAAGAAACGAATACCATCACCCGCAGTGCCGCCCGCAGCATCGGCATTGCCACGCCCTTGGATCAGACCTGTGTTAGTGAAATTATAGGTGCGCGGTCCCATGCCGCCCACTTCTACAGCAATACCAGCGCCTTGATTGCCAACTCCTGCATCGATTGTACCATCATTGTTGATCGTTACATTATCTGAAGTACTATTTAGGTAAACAGTACCATTACGTTGGTCTCCTGTACCGTTGATTAAACCATCATTGTTAAGGGTAACATTATCACCTTGTATATCTATGGCCCGCGATTCTGTGCTTATTATCCCTGTAGCCCCGTTGTTAATAATAGCACCATTCGTATCTTCATTAACTTGGACTGTTTGCGTAATGCCCGTGGTTATTAATGAGCCGTCATTTTGCAAAGTAACACCATCATTGGCTATTTGTACTGCTGGGTTACCAGTGACTAAAACAACATTCCCAGCAGGGTTGTTGATTGTCTCACCATCTGTTGTACTAACAGTTGTTGTAACGGTGCCATTTGCAATCGTCTGTTGGGCCTGTGCTTGCGTACTTATCAATACAGCAACAGCTGATGTTGATGTTAGCAATAGGTGCTGTAAACTAGCGCTTTTATTCATTATCGTATGGGGTTTCATAAATATAAACTTCCTATTTTGTAAACAATGGAGATTTAAAATGGTTGCTGATTTTAGTCAGTTAACACTTTGTTAGTGTCCGCTGTTCGCAAAAAAGTTCAAATTTAATTAATTTTTTGTTAATATTTTTTAGAAAATGTAAATATCTAATATGAATTGTCAATTTATATTAAAAACTTCTACTTACACCAATAATGATAGCGTCTCTTACACGCCAAGGGCCGCTAAAATAAGTACCACCTCGATCACCACCATAATATATATTGGCGTTAACATTCCATAAGCCAATATCTTTGGCAATACCAAGACTAAGGTCATAGCGTGACCGGCGCTCTCCTAGTGATCCAGAACCGCCAACTTGCTGTAATAATCCTGCATGGGCTAAAAGATTAAAGCCGCTTCCAATTCTATGAAAATTATCAATTTCAAGATAAATGGTCTGGGCGTTTAATTCTTGGAAGTTGGGTGAATAACGTATTCTGCCCGTCGCATTTTTATAAGAAATCCCTGTATGGAACTCAGTAAATGTGTCATTTGCCATACCGCTATATCGCCTTGTATAGGCTGTTATAGTTGCACCAGAATCTATAGATAAATTTGTATCGATATTTTTTGCATAACCCAATATACCAACAAATGATAAAAGGCCTTGATTTTGTTCGCCCAGAGTGAATGCAACAGTAGTGCCTCCATATATACCGTTGATATCATCATAAGATACGCTACCAGATATAACGGGTTGGCCTTGGCTTATCGAGCGCCCTCTAAACCAGATATCGGTTTCCGCTGATATGCTTCCACTGACTTGTGCGTAGCTAGATTGTGTAGAAATAATGAAAAGATTTATAAATATAAAACAGGAAAAACCAAATTTCATTTTACATAAGTGACGCTTTTGCGTCGATAATGAAACGACTATTTGATTGTGTGGCAAGTGACTTGCAATTTTGTGTAGCCATTTTGCGGCATTCCTGCATAAGGGCGAGCAAACCACTGACATGTGCCGCAGCATAGGAGCTGCCATCAGCAAGATGCCATTTTCCGCCAGGACGTGTTGTTGGTATTGCATTGCCAGGAGCTTTAAAACCTCTACTTATTCTGTATGATTCACTATCACTAGAAACCGCAATAACCTTTTTGTGCGATGCTGGAAAGCCACCAGATGGTAATTTTTCATTATAAGCAGCGACAATAGCTATATTTCGGCCAATGGCTATATCGATTAATTGTGATAATAATTTGCTGGGAGGGCCGCCTAAACTTAAATTAATAATATCAACACGTTTTTCGGTTGCATAATTCAATGCCCTTGCAAGGCTGAGTGTATTACAGATTGATCTCCCATTGCTTGTACTTTGCCAGCAAGCTCGCAAACCGATGATTTCAGCACTAGGTGCAATTCCTGCAATTCCGATACCATTATTGGCTTTGGCACTTATAACCCCAGCAACGCTTGTGCCATGGAGTTCCGCAATGCTATTGGCCAATGAGGTGAAGTTTTTGGACGTTTTTATGCGGCCTATCAAATCAGGATGATTGCGTTCAATTTGTGTATCAATAACTGCTATAGATACATTACGCCCAGTCCATTTTTGATGTAGGTCTGCAATTTTCCATTTTTGACCTGCTGGAGAAACGGAGTAAAGTGGATCGTTATAGGTTCGTTGAGATGCTAAGACTTCATAATCCTCCATGGGTTCTACCCATGAAACTCGCTTATCTGCTGTAATTTTCTTTACCAGTAAATTCATTTCAATATTGGATGGTACTGACATGATAAAACAGTCAATGCCTGCAAGAGGCATGGGCCAGTTGTCGATCAATTCTATTCCATATTGTCTGGCAATAGAGTTGCCTAGCCTCTTACGAATGGCTTTTTGACGGGCATTACCATATCCAGCACTATAGGCTGAACCAGGTTGAATATGGTTAGGAGGCAATTCTATCATAACCATAATTTGATATGATTTATCACTCTGCTTTTCTTGCTCTGCAACTACACGCGCACTCATCCCCGAAAAGGCAAGCCATCCAGCAAGTGCAAGAGCAATCACTAATATTATATAATGGATTAATCTCATGGCCTGCTACTCCGCACTGATAGGCTCTGCTATTAATATATTCTCATGAGAACGCAGCGTTTCTAACGTAATATCATTTGGGACTTTGACTCTGTAAGCATTAGTCGAAGTTGGCCCAGATATTATTTTAATCTTATTATTGTTTAAAAGTGTATTCAATTCTTCTATCGTTAGACTCGGATCAAATTGCATTACAATGTTAATATTTTGATTGGGTTCGGTCTGATCACTACTTAAGGTATTATATATTTGATCATCTTCATTCGCAATATTATTAAAAACATTAGTATCAGGAGTTAATATTATTGCAAAAAGAGCCGCTGCTTGAGCTGTAATTATAAATCCTAATGTCTTAGGCTTGGATATAAATATTTTTGTTTTTCTTAGGATGGGAAAGCGAATAATATTATGAGGTGATTTTTTGATTTCACTATCTGACTGTACTGTCATTGGATTAGGATGTTCCAAATCAAAATTAAGGAGTTGTTGCTGAAATATTTTCCAATCGGATGGGATTTTGTTAGCCTCTCTCTCTTGAATAAAGATAGCTATTTTACGTTCCTCTTCAACGATCTTGGCACAATCGGCACAATCATCAATATGGTGTTGAACTTTAACTAGCTCATCTTCGCATAATTGATTTGTAACATACCAAGGAATTAGCGATTCAATATGAATATCGCATAAATCACTTAAACTCTTTGTCATAATTAATTCCTATAACCAATCCGCAATATTACCGCCGAGAGACTTTTTAAGTTGGCGTCTTGCGTGAAACATTCTTGTTTTTACTGTGTCTATGGGACATTCCATGATTGCGGCTATGTCCCTGTAGTGCAGACCTTCATAATATGTCAGATTTATAACGGCGCGATGTTCATAAGATAATGTTTCCATTGCTTTGTTTAATATTTGCCTTAATCGACTTTTCTCGAGTGTATCTTCTGTATCATTGTCTTCTATACTATGAATGTATGTATCATTGGATATAGGTTCATCAATTTTTGACCTTGCTCTAATCGCTTTGCGATATGCGATTGCGAAAATCCAAGTTGATAATTTGCTAGCTCCTGCAAAATCTCCAATTTTCTGCCAAACCACCATCATCGTGTCATTAAAAACTTCTTCGACAAGTTGTGGTTTATTCACCATGTTCGCAATAAAATACGACAATTTCTTTCTGTAATCTTCGTACAAACACTCAAACGCTTGCATGTCTCTATCTACTAACCGCTTTATAAACGCAGCTTCGCTCTGTTCAGCATATGCTGAATTTGGCGAAACTGCTCTGTCACTCATTGGCTTATTCTCAATCATTCACTAGCGTCTTATTTACTTAGTACCATGTTTTGGAAAAAGGTTCATATATTGGTAAAACTTTTTCAGAATTTTGTAGCTCATACTCTATGCATAGGTTAGCTCTCTGGCGAGTGCCAAATATTTAGACAATGGCGGTTCATGATGCTCTTGAAATAAATATTATTGCGTGTTAGAGGATAATTAAGTTCCAGCGGTATTTCCCGTATAGGTTGATAATATAAGAGAGTTTTGGTTATGGTGGATCGGTTATCCCCATTGCCGCACAAAGATAATAATGACAGTTCCGCAAATGGAATTGATCAGTCGAATGCGGTCTCACAATCTTCGCAACATTCTAAATGTGGTGCTGTAGATTATAGTCAGCAGACCAAATTTAAAAATCGCAAAAATTCAAACTATCAAAAAAAACAACAATCTGAGTTAGCTTCAGTAAAAAAAGCGAAACCAAGGGTTCATAAATCACACACTTTAAAACATAACAAGCAGACATTTGAAAAGAAAAATTCTAAATCTCTAGCATCTATGAGTGCAATAAAAAATGAATCTTTTGCCGCTATTGACCTGGGAACTAATAATTGCCGTTTATTAATTGCTAAACCCGAAGAGGATGGGTTTAAGGTTATTGATGCATTTTCTCGTGTTGTGCGCCTCGGAGAGGGATTAGCAAAGTCGGGTCGTATAAGTGATAATGCTATGGATCGAGCTGTTGATGCCTTGGCCATTTGTGCCCAAAAATTGAAACGTAGAAATGTTACTTTGTCTCGTTCTGTTGCAACGGAAGCTTGCCGTCAGGCGGTTAATGGCGTTGATTTTATAGAGAGAGTGCGTAGAGAAACAGGTATTGTTTTAGATATTATTCCGTCTAAAGAAGAGGCACGGCTCGCTGTTCTTGGGTGTTATATACTATTGCCGCCAGGGGAAGGGCCAGCACTAATTTTTGATATCGGCGGTGGTTCAACGGAATTGGTGCTTGTATCGACACAAGATAATATTCCTAAAATCATAGAATGGATTAGCATTCCATGGGGTGTTGTTACACTAACCGAGAGTGAGGCCATAAAAGAGGATAGTGAAGAGGCGCGTGTTATAGCATATGAGAATATGCGAGCACGTGTTAGGGATAGCTTCAGAGACTTTGGTAAAAGGCTCCCAAAATATGGTGATTATAGAACTCTCGGAACTTCGGGTACCATAACTACACTTGCGAGCGTTTATCTAGAATTGCCCTATTATAGCAGGAATAAAATTGATGGTATTCACGTTCCTGCAGATGCTATGCGTGCTATAAGTCAGAAACTGGCGGCTCAATCGTCATATACTAGAAGCCTACTGCCTTGTATCGGAGAACAGAGATCAGATCTTGTGGTCGCGGGTTGCGCTATATTGGAAAGTATATTAGATATTTGGCCCGCTAATCAATTGGGCGTGGCAGATCGCGGAATTAGAGAGGGTATTTTACGTTCTTTAATGAATAATAATAGCTGCATATTTACGCGCACCTAACTATAGGTATATTCATGGTAAAACCTGCAGGCGGAGGCCGCTCAATAGGCGGAAAGAAACGCGTTAAAACAGCACGGAAAAGATCCGCTCAATCCACTAGATGGCTAGAAAGGCAGTTGAATGATCCCTATGTCCGTATGGCTAAAGAGCAGGGTTATAGAAGCCGCGCTGCTTTTAAATTGATCGAATTGGATGAAAAATTTAATATATTAAAAGGAAAAAAAGCCGTTGTGGACTTAGGTTTAGCGCCTGGAGGTTGGGCACAATATATCAAGCGTAAAAATCCTAATATCAATATCGTTGGTATTGATTTACTTCCAGTAGACCCGATAGAGGGCGTTACTTTATTTGAAATGGATTTTATGGACGATGCCGCACCAGATATGTTGATGCAAGCATTAAGGCAGGCCCCTGATTTGGTAATATCAGATATGGCAGCCAATACAGTGGGTCATAAGCAAACTGATCATTTGCGTACTATGGGATTGGTTGAAGCTGCAGCGCATTTTGCTATTGAGAATTTATCAGAAGGCGGTGATTTTCTGTGTAAAGTATTTGCTGGAGGGACGCACCGAGAATTGCTTACAATATTAAAGCAAAATTTCACCAGCGTGAAACATGCTAAGCCACCATCTAGCCGAAAAGGCAGCGTGGAAGGGTTTGTATTTGCAAAAGGTTTGAAACCACGTTGAATATTGATTTTATATTCAATAAATTACAGCATCTAACAATTAGAGATTAGCACGGGCGCGCTCGACGGCTTGCTTGAGCGCATCATATCCAACGGCACCCTCTAATATTTCATCCCCAATTATGAAACTGGGTGTACCTGTTAATCCAATCTCTCGCATCATGGTTAAATTTTGCTGTATTTCAGTTTCGATCTCACCGCTTTGTAACTGTTGTTTTGCTTCTTCAATATTGAGTCCAGCTTTTTGTGCAGCGGAATTAATGCTTGTGGTGTCGGTTAGTCCGATAGCGAATAATGCGTTGTGAAATTCTCTAGACTTACCCTGCTTAGCAGCAGCAAGCGACCATTGAGCCGCAGTTAAAGAAGATTCTGCGAGTACTGGAGTTTCTTTATACACAACCCGAATATTGTTATCTTCTTTAATTAATTTCTCTACATCCGCTAAACTTCTGCGGCAAAACCCACAATTATAATCTGACATTTCAACCAATGTAATATCACCATTGGGGTTGCCAGCATATCCCTGATAGAATGGTGTGGTAAGCGGTGTTTTAAATTCATCTAACCTACTGGCCATTTCTCGCCTTTGTAATACGGTAATAGCCTCTGTTATAATGTCTGGGTTTTCGATGATCTCATTGCGAATAATATCATCACGTTTGATATAGATTGTCGCTATTGCTGTGATACTGATTGCAGAGAGAGTTATAGCAATAGTTGAGATAATATTCTTCATGATATTCAGAGGCTTTCAAACGATATCAATATGATTATTGCTGGATATTAAAATTGCAGCGCGTCTGATTTTGCTCTCTCAATTGTAAAACTATTGGTGATTTTCTTTTTATTTTTTTTGCCACTAAGCTTTTCTAATTGAGCGATCGCAACATATTCAACATCTTGAGCCCGCAACCAATCGATACTATACTCATCTAGGCCTGCTTGTGCCCTTTTCGCTGGTAAGATAGCCAATTGGGGTTGACCAATCATTAAATATCTTTCTGCACTGGCCAGAGATGCGCGTGCAAAGTCGCCTTGTTGTTGATAAACAACGCCCAATTGATACCAGGCAAAGGGATTACGATTATCTTTTGCGACTGAGATACGGAGAACTTCGGTTGCTTCATTAAGGTGATTTGGATCTTCGGTTGCGATTAATGCATGTCCGAATACTGCTGCTATTAGAGGGTGATGGCCTGATAATTCAGTGGCCTTACGCAATGTAGCTAAAGCTTCTTGTGGACGTCCAGATTCAAGCAATATTTGACCTTGTAATTCTAAAAAATAAGGATCATCGGGATGCAAATTCACTAGGCCTTCGGCTTCTGCATTGGCTTTAGCGGGATAGGCTGATTTATGCCATGCATAAGCCCTAGCATAACGTGCTGGAATGGATTGATCTTCTTCTGGATAATTGCGTAATGTCTGGTCTGGATTGGTAATGAAACCTGATAATTTTGCTTGTATTCTTCGGAAATTCTTTTCCCATTCAGCATTTAATGGTTTGTTCCAAGCAGGATCAGCAATGTAACCGCTCTGTAATGTGGTGATACGTTCGCCTGAGAGCGGGTGGGTGCGATTAAAGCTGTTATTTTGCGGAATACCACGGCGTAGTTCATAACCTTGGAGTTTTTTAAAAAATGCTATTGAGCCTTTGCCTGATATACCTGCTTCGGATAGATAATCTGCACCAGAGGCATCAGCGACGCTCTCTTGAACACGGTTATAGGATAATAAATTGCCTAGCGCTAATTGCTGACCTGCTCCTAATATACCAATGCCAGCTTCACCAGCACCAGCGGCAATGGCAGCGGCGGCTAATATCAAACTGCCTATTGATAATTTGGTAGATGCCGATGCGCCATCTGAAAAACGGATAACATGACCACCAACAATGTGACCCAATTCATGTGCTATAACGCCTTGAACTTCATTTGCACTGTCAGCGACGTCAATTAATCCGCTATGTAAATATACAGTCTGTCCGCGTGAGACGAATGCGTTAATGGACGGATCATTAATGATAACAATTTCAACATTATCAGGATCAAGGTCGGCTGCTAATATAAGAGGTTCAGATATTTCTTTTAAAAATGATTCCGTTTCTGCATCACGCAAAATAGATTGGGCCATGGCAGGTTGAAGCGCAAGAAGACCAGCCATCATAGCTACAGAAAATCTTTTCATAATATTCTTGATCAAAATTTTGGGCATTTAAACCTCACTCTTAAAAACGCTTCACATGATTTACATAGCATATATGGCATATATTATTAATTTCGTATATCTCTATATATAGTTACAATTTTGCACGTCATCAGTAATTTTGCATAGTATGTCAAATCTGAACGGATTATGAAGTGATGATAATAATGCCGCTAATGAGACCATCATCAGCGACACTATGATATTATTTAAGATTCAATCAACCAAAAGTGCGTTGCCACCAACCTTTGCGGGCAGGGACATCGTCTTTAGGTGCTTCTATGTTATCTTTAGTTTCTGCCGTGCTATCAACAGTTTTAGGTGCGCTCTTTTTTGGAACTGCTTTGATGGCCTTTTGGGGCTTGTCAGATGCATCTAGAGCTTTCTTGCTGCGTCGCCTTGGTTTTTTGACCTCTTCTTTATCTTCATTATCATTTTCAACAGTAACTTTAGTGGCTGCTTTGCGCCTTGTTTTTGGAACTGACTTTTTATCATCTGATGATTTCTTATCTGATGAATCGTTTGTATTTTCTTCTTCTGCTTCTTGAGTTGCGCTTGCTTCGATATTTACCGCCTTTTTGCGCGGTGCGCGTTTGCGTTTAGGTTTTTCATCAGAAACAGTTTCTGCTTTTGGCAAGTCGTCTTGTGATGCGCTTACATCATTACTGTCTTCAATATTCTGTGTATCAGTCATTTTTTTCGAGCGCGATGAACGGCGTTTTGGTTTCTCTGTTTCAGCAGGCTTTTCGGTTTCAAGGTTTGATTGTTCATTGCTTTCAATCTTGGTGTTTTTAACCTCTATCTTATTTTCATTTTGACCTTGAGATTCGTTTTGATCCTGCTGTATATTATTGCGACCGCGACCACCACGGCGACCTCTGCGGGAGCGATTACGGCCCTCTTCCTTAACTTCATTAATATCCTCAACATTTATATCGCTATCAATATCATCAGCAATTGGTACAATATGTGATGCCTTGATTGGTTTTGGACCAGAAGATGACACGATCATTTTTGCACCTTCCACCTCGCCATTGGGTTTAATAGATATGCGTACATTATAACGTTCTTCAATATCAGCTAATTCGGTACGCTTATTGTTAAGAACATATATAGTAGCCTCTTCGCTAGCAGCGAGCTCAATAATATTTCCTTTGCCGCGTGCAGCTTCATCTTCTATCATACGTAATGCCGATAGAGCGGATGATGATGATGTTCGCACTAGGCCCGTCCCTTCGCAATGTGGACATTCGCGTGTGGATGCTTCTAATACGCCAGTGCGCAGGCGTTGGCGGCTCATTTCCATAAGGCCAAAACTGGATATGCGGCCTACTTGAATACGGGCACGATCATTGCGCAGAGCATCTTTCATGGCACGCTCCACCTTGCGGATATTGCTATGGTGATCCATGTCAATAAAGTCGATAACCACAAGACCTGCCATATCGCGCAGCCTTAATTGACGAGCTATTTCGCGCGCAGCTTCTAAATTGGTATTTACCGCTGTAGCTTCGATACCATGCTCTTTTGTGGAACGACCAGAGTTGATATCGATAGAGACAAGCGCCTCGGTCGGATTGATAACAATATACCCCCCTGATTTCAACTGAACGATAGGATGATACATAGCATTTAGCTGATCTTCGACACCATAGCGTTGGAATAAAGGAACGGAGTCTGTATAGCGCTTTAACTTTTTAACATGGCTTGGCGTCAGCAATTTCATAAAGTCTTTGGCGGCCTTAAAACCATCTTCGCCCTCAATATTCACTTCGCTGATGTCGCGGTTATAAATATCACGAATGGCGCGTTTAATGAGGTCGCTGTCACTATGTACTAACATCGGGGCTGCCCCCGTTAGAGTACGTTCACGAATTTTGTCCCACAATCTTGCTAGATAATCAAAGTCTCGTCTTATTTCTACTTTGGTTTTTGAAAGACCAGCTGTGCGAATGATGCACCCCATTGAAGTGGGTAGATTCATATCCGCAACAATAGATTTTAGACGCTTACGATCTGTGCCGCTATTAATCTTACGGCTAATTCCGCCACCATGGCTAGTGTTAGGCATTAATACACAATAACGACCAGCTAGCGACAAATAGCTGGTAAGGGCAGCGCCTTTGTTACCGCGCTCTTCTTTTACGACTTGCACCAATAAAACTTGGCGACGGTGAATTACGTCTTGGATTTTATAACGGCGGCGTAGCGCAATTCTCTTGGCACGAACTTCATCGCTGGGACGGCGACCTCTTTGATGGCGATTAGCACGAATATTCTTTTTGTCACCACGGCCTCGGTTGCCACGGCGCCTGCGATTACGTGGTTTATCTTCATCGTTATTATCCGCAGAAATATTATTGCTATCGATGCTATCTTGATCATTGGTAAAATCTTCATCATCGACAATGATATTATCACTATCATCCACAATCATAGATTTGGTTTTAGAAGTAGCACGTCTTTTACGAGGCTTTTTCGGTTTCTCTTCATCTCCATCAGATGTTTTGGTGTCTTCATCTTTTGATTCTATATTATCTGTCTCCTGAATAACCCCACTATCTCTAGGAGTTGTGTCTTCAAGTGTTGCTTTTTTTCGTCTTGTTCGAGCGCGCTTTGGTTTAGTATCTTCTTCTGTTTCTTCTTCCGTATCTTTTTCAATTATTTTTTTACTATTGGCTCTTTTGCTACCCGCATTTCTGCGATTAGTCTTTTTGCTAACAATTTCATCATTATCAACCTCTTCATCACTCATATCTAATGTTTCGATAGTATCTTCTTCGCTATCTTCATCACCATCATCAGTAATGGTTTCTAATGCGGCCAGCTCATCTTCGGCTTCTTCTTTTTCACGCAATTCTGCTTCTTCGGCAGCCGCTGCTGCTTCCTCGGCAAGCAACTGCTCGCGATCTTCTTTTGGTATTTGATAATAATCAGGATGGATCTCAGAAAAAGCCAAAAAACCCTGGCGATTACCACCATAATCTACAAATGCTGCTTGCAATGAAGGCTCAACTCGCGTCACTTTGGCAAGATATATATTGCCTTTTATTTGTTTATGTTCTGCGGATTCAAAATCTAATTCTTCTATTCTATTCCCTGAAACGACTGCGACACGGGTCTCTTCCTTGTGCCGCGCGTCTATTAGCATGCGCGTTGTCATTCATTATACTCCGTATAGGATGCAGAAGAGTCGTTGATAGCTCTGCATTGCATTCATTATTGTTAAGGCTAGGCAGGTTTGAAATCATTTTTTGACCGACCAAGCGTGTTTTTGAAAATTTCGTTTTGAAAATATATCATTTATATGGGCATGGCTCGCATTTAATATGCGATTAATAGATACTCTGGATAAATTTATTGCAGTTGTCCTAGCGGATAATATATTTTGGAGATACACACTCTCATCAAAAATATTGCGCAAGGAAATATTATGCCACATACAGCGTCAACCTGTTAAAAAAGGGATGTTATTCTCCCTATAATTGTAACAATGGTCTGCACCATCATTACATACTGCCTAGCACTGCATTATTGCATGGGCAAGGGTTGTAAAAAATAATTGTTAGAATGGCATTTCGATATATTTTGACATATTTAAGGCATTGTAATTTTCGCTGATTAAGTTTTTTTCCAAGTCGAAGCATTTTATTTTGTCAGCTTTACTGTAGATTTTTATAACTAATTTCATGTTAACCCTGTCAAGTTACGCAGTTTTACGAATTCGTCCTTAATGGTAATTTCATCATAATAAAAAGCGAGTGTTTGATGTTAATTTTCTTCTGGACTAACTTACGGCTTTGTGGACATAAGATGCGTATGTATTCTCTATTACTTACGGCTTCATTATCAATGTCCGTCCCATCGCAAGCGGCAACTGTTAAACATGTCACGGCAAATGATGGCATTGTAACTGTGACTTTTGATGATGTTGTGCACAAAGCATCAGTATTCTCTCTGGCAGGACCAAATAGAATAGCGATAGATGTAGAAGGCATCGATAGCCTTGGTTTTGCTGATAGAAACACGGTGCCAGATGATTTAGCAATTCGCAGCGTCCGTTTGGGACAATATAATAGCTCAACTGCTCGTCTGGTGTTTGATTTAGATCGTCCAGCGATTGTTACAGGTGGTAAATTTAGCAGTGATGGTAAACAACTACGGATTAATGTGCGTACCGTTGCTAATGGAGAATTTTCTTCAACACTTGGAAAAGGACGTAAAATATTCCTACCGCCTGCTAATTTTCGATCGGCACCTCCTAAGAAAGATTATGCTGCTCGTGCTAGAATTAAAAAGAATAGCAGCAAAGGTCCAAAAATTTATGGACCAAAGGATAGCAGCCTTCCACTGGTTGTAATTGATGCAGGTCATGGCGGACATGATCCTGGTGCAGTTTCACCGCATGGCGGCATTAGAGAGAAAAATATCACTTTAGCTGTAGCAAAAAAGATTAGAGATAGGCTGGCTTCAACTGGTCGAATTAGAGTGGCTCTAACGCGTGAGAGCGACAAATTTTTGGTGCTTCAAGATAGATTTGGTATTGCACGAAAGATGAAGGCCGATCTATTTATTTCAGTTCATGCTGATGCAGCAGGCAGCCATGCAGCTAATGGTGCTACAGTATATACATTGTCCGAAGTAGCATCCGACCGAGAAGCTCAAAAATTAGCATCTCGAGAGAATAAAGCTGATATCATCAATGGTATTAATTTGGGAGGAGCGGATGAAAATGTATCTTCTATATTGATAGATTTGACACAACGTGAAACCATGAATGTATCTGCCGACTTTGCAAAAATATTACTGCGTGAAGCCAAACCCAATATGCGCTTGCGCTCTAATTCTCATCGCTTTGCATCATTTGTAGTTTTAAAGGCACCTGATACGCCTTCAATATTGTTTGAAACGGGGTATTTGACTAATAAACAGGATGTTGAATTTCTCTCAACAGCCAGAGGGCAGAGTAAAATTGCTGAGAGCGTAACTAAAGCAATACAAGCCCATTTTGCTCGGAGAAGTAATTAGTTTTTTCAACTTTAAAGATAATTTATGCATTTTTTAGAAATAATTCTCAGCATTAATTCAATAGAATTGTGTTGCTATCATTCATAATTTTGGCCCTATTGTTGCATATGTGTAGCAGTAGGGTTTAATTTTTCAATATTATACGCTTATTTCTCAACAACAGCTAGACCTGCTATTTAAAAATGCTTAAGATGTACATATGAGTGAGCAAGCATCAGAAAATCTTAGTTATCGCCTGACACGTAACGCAGGCGGTGTCTGGGCCAGACTACAAAAATTATGGGATAAACGTCTCTTCCGTTGGTTTTGCTATGCTGTTGGTGTGTTTCTACTTGCTCTATTGATTTTTTGGTTGACGGTTGTGCGCAATCTTCCTGATGCGAAAGCGTTATTATCATATGAATCGCCACTGCCGACCGTAGTGCGTAATATTGATGGAGAGCCTTTTCATAGTTATGCCCGCCAGCGCCGTGTGACACTGGAATATGGCGATTTACCTGATGTGTTGGTCAAAGCTTATCTCTCTGCAGAAGATAAAACATTTTTTGAACATGGCGGTATTGATTATCCTGGAATAGCCTCTGCATTATTGCGTAATATTCAGAGCGAAGGACGACCTGTTGGTGCATCTACTATTACACAACAAGTTGCGAAAAACCTCTTACTGACCAATGAAGTCACTTATACGCGAAAACTCAAAGAGGCATTGCTTGCCTATCGTATAGAATCTTCTCTTAATAAGCAGCAGATATTAACGCTTTATCTTAATGAGATATTTTTAGGACGAAATAGCTATGGTGTAGAAGCTGCTTCGCAATCCTATTTTGGTAAAAGTGTTGATCAGCTAGAATTACACGAAGTAGCCTATTTGGCTATTTTGCCAAAAGGACCTGCAAATTATAGACCAGAAACTAGAAATGACAATGCAATTGAGCGTCGAAATTGGGTGCTACGCGAAATGCAAAAAAATGGATGGATATCTGATATTCAACGCCGTAATGCACAGAATAAACCCTTAGGCGCCGTTGAGAGGCGCAATGTAACATATGACCCTGTTGGGGATTATTTTGTCGAAGAGATTAGAAGGCAGCTTATTGAAAATTTTGGAGAAACAAGTGATTCTGGTCCATATAGTGTTTATAATGGAGGATTGTGGGTACGCTCTTCGCTACACCCACGGTTTCAAAAGCTCACAACAAAAGCATTACGCGATGGTTTAATTCGTTTTGATAGAGGCAAAGGTTGGTCTGGTCCAATTGCCACTATCCCCATGGATGATGGTCAATGGCAGTCGCGGCTTGCTTCGTCTGGTTTGGATATTGATTATCGTAATTGGCAAGTTGCAGTGGTGCTTAAACGGGTTCGCAACCGTGCAGAAGTAGGTCTAAAAAATGGCGATACTGGGATTATTTGGGCAGTCCCAAGCAGTATGAAAGTAGGCGATATTATCACTGTGGCTGCAGCCGGCAAGGATACTTATGTCACACGCTCTATTCCTGCTGTAGGCGGTGGGATGGTAGTGCAAGACCCCCGTTCTGGCCGTGTTCTGGCTATGCAAGGTGGATTCGATGCACGGATAAGTAGTTTTAATCGTGCAACACAGGCACAGCGCCAGCCAGGCTCTACGATTAAGCCCTTTGTTTATGCATCTGCTCTTGATCAAGGCATGACGCCTACATCTATCATTGTGGATGGTCCATTTTGTGTTTGGCAATCTACGGCGCTCGGCCGTAAATGCTTTCGTAACTTTGGTGGTTCGCGTGGTGCAGGTCCTAAAACTATGCGTTGGGGCTTAGAGCAATCGCGCAATTTGATGACAGTAAGGGCCGCTAATGATGCTGGTATGAATAATGTTGCGAATGTGTTCAGAGCAATGGATATTGGCGATTATCCGCCTTATCTCGCTTTTGCTCTGGGGGCAGGTGATACAACTGTTATGAAAATGACTAATGCTTATTCTATGTTGGTTAATCATGGTCGTAAATTGCAACCAACTCTGATTGATTTTGTCCAAGACCGTCGAGGTAAAGTGATATGGCCTTCAAAATGGACGCCGTGTCGGACTTGTAATATGGATGAATGGGACGGAAAGCCGATGCCGCGTTTTCGCCCTGATGGTAAGCAGGTGATGGACCCTGTAACATCCTATCAGGTGGTGCATATGTTGGAAGGCGTAGTACAGCGCGGAACGGCAACTTTACTCAAAGATTTAGACCGCCCATTATTTGGTAAAACAGGGACCACATCTGGCCCTACCAATGTATGGTTTGTTGGCGGTGCGCCTAATTTGGTTGCTGGTGTTTATTTAGGGTATGATCAACCTAAAAATATGGGCAGCTATGCGCAGGGCGGTTCAGTTGCTGCGCCTGTATTTAAACAATTTGCGAGAGAGGCATTTGTAGGTATGCCAGCCTTGCCGTTTGTAGCACCGAAAGAAGCACGACTGGTCAGGGTAGACCGTCAATCGGGGAAACGCGTATTTGGCAAATGGCCAAGTAATGATTTAACGGGTAATGTTATTTGGGAAGCTTTTAAACCACAAACAGAACCAAAACGGACTATCAGGCGTGAAGAGATAGCTGCGCGCAAACCGCAGACAAGTAAAAAGGCAAATACCAATAGGTCGCAAAATAGGACAACGCAAAGAAACGAGCGCCGCGCTGTTGGAACAAAACGCGATGATGATTTTTTGCAGGATGAAGGTGGCATTTACTAACATCATCCTATCGGGCGATACACTTTCATTTTCAACTGTACTTTTTTCTTATCTAAGCTATCTCACCTAAACATAGGTTCATAATGCACATTTTGCAGGAGTTTTATTATGCGCGCCGATGCGCAATCATTTGTTGATAGGATTGATGCAGCCCTTGATTTGGTTAAACTATCCCTTAATTGGGATGTCGCACTGCGGCGTCTCGACGAACTCAATGCACGCGTTGAGGACCCTGATCTATGGAATAACCCTAAAGCTGCCGAAGATGTGATGCGTGAACGCCGCCGTCTCGAGGGGTCGGTTAATGCTGCTAAGGAAATTCAATCTGAAAAAGAAAGTACAGTCGAACTCATAGAGCTTGCTGAGATGGAGGGTGATGAAGAGCTTGCGATTGAAGGGGTTAAGGATTTAGAGGCGCTAGCCAATCGCGCTGACACCGATAAGGTGCAGGCTTTGCTATCTGGTGAGGCTGATAGTAATGATTGTTATATCGAAATTCATGCAGGTGCAGGCGGAACAGAAAGCCAAGATTGGGCTGAGATGTTGCAACGCATGTATCAACGTTGGGCTGAAAAGCGCGGCTATAAAGTGACTATTTTGGATTATCATGCAGGTGATCAAGCGGGTATAAAATCGGCGACTTTGGAAATTAAAGGTGAGAATAGCTATGGTTATTCTAAGACCGAAAGCGGCGTACATCGTTTGGTACGCATATCACCCTATGACAGTGCAGCAAAACGGCACACAAGTTTTTCGAGTGTTTGGGTCTATCCGATTATTGATGATAGTATTGAGATAGAAGTTAATGAGAGTGATTTGAAGATCGACACTTATCGGGCTTCTGGCTCGGGCGGACAACATGTTAATACAACCGATAGCGCGGTGCGTATTACCCATATCCCAAGCGGTATTGTAGCCGCTAGTCAGAATGATCGCTCACAACATAAAAACCGTGCGACCGCTATGGGGATGCTCAAATCACGCCTCTATGAAGCAGAATTACAGCGCCGAGAGGCTGAAGCATTGGGTGAATATGAAGCAAAAACCGAAATTGGCTGGGGGCATCAAATACGTTCTTATGTGCTGCAACCTTATCAGCAAGTGAAAGACTTGCGCACGGGAGTAGTATCGACTGCGCCTAGCGATGTGCTTGATGGTGATATCGATAATTTTATTGCAGCAGCTCTAGCACAGCGCGTAACGGGTGAGGCGGTTGATGTTGAGGATGATGCGTAATGAGAATTGCCCACTTCTGTCTGATTAGCATTTTACTTATCTCATTTTTCACAATGATCGGTTGTGATGATATTACGCATGATAATCAAGCAGATCGGCCAGAAACGGCGCGTGATTTTCCTAGGCCATATCGGCCCGTATCTGAGGTTATAGGTAATCGTTTTTGGACGGAGGCCAAACGCGATGAAGCAGGTGAAGCGGAATTGCTTATGGATTGGGCTGATATAAAAGAGGGTATGACCGTTGCTGATCTTGGTGCGGGTGAGGGATATTATACTGTAAGATTATCCAAAAGAGTAGGCAAAGAAGGCCGCGTGCTTGCGCAAGATATTGATGGGAATGCGCTGAAAAAATTAGCAACACGCGTTGGCCGCGAAGAATTTAGTAATGTGGCTATTCAAAAAGGTGATGTTGATAACCCCAAATTGCCAAAGGGTAGTTTTGATCGTGTGTTCATGGTGCATATGTATCATGAAGTGACAGAGCCCTATGCTTTTTTGTGGCAGCTTTATCCAGCCTTGGCTGAAGGCGGTGAGGTTATAGTTGTTGATCGCGACTTTCCCACCGATAAGCACGGTATTCCTCCACGTTTGCTTTTCTGTGAATTTGAGTCACTGGGGTACTCACTAACTGGATTTAGTGAGCAGCTTGATGTTGGCGGATATTTTGCTAAATTTGAAGCCAATGGTAAGCGGCCAAGCCCCGATAAAATAGAAATTTGCAAAGATACGCAATAAAATTTAATTTTCTAAAAGCTAATGTTTGACAGCCTCTCAATGTGGTGTAACTTCATCATAAGGAGAGTATTAATGGCTGTTGGTAAAAGTGGATTTGAAGACGGATTTGGGGCAATTAAAGATGCGACTACGGCGCTGGGTCCATTAACTGGATTGGCACGGGAAGATTTTATGGGTGCGGTGGCATTATTGTTGCGTCAGACAGCAACCAACCCAGATAAAAACCTTAAGGCTATGCAAGGTTTTTCAGAAGATTTGGTCAAGATTATGACGGGTAAATCTGATCTTGCGCCGCATGCTAAAGATAAGAGATTCATGGATCCTGCTTGGATGTTTAATCCATTTTATAAAGCTGGAGCACAATATTATTTAGCCGTTCAAAAAGGTATAAAAAACTGGGTTGAAGATTTAGAATTGGATGATTTAGAACGTGACCGTGCCAATTTTATTTCAACTATCATTATTGATGCACTGGCTCCGACGAATACAATAGCAGGTAATCCTATTGTACAAAAACGTATCATTGATAGTGGCGGTATGTCCTTAATAAAGGGACTTAAAAATGCTTATGATGACATTATTAATAATGATATGATGGTATCACAGGTGGACAAAACACCTTTTAAAGTGGGAGAGAATCTTGCCACGACTGAAGGCAGCGTTGTCTATCGTGATGAAATAATGGAAGTTATCCAATATCAAAATATATTAGATGAAGTGCATGCCATACCGCAGCTCACGATACCGCCGCAGATCAACAAAATGTATATCAATGATTTAACACCTGAAAAAAGTATTATCCAATTACAATTGCGAAGTGGTATTCAACCATTTGTAATAAGCTGGCGCAACCCATCGGAAGATCAAGGCGTTTGGGGTATGGCCGATTATGTTGGCGGTTGTATCAAAGCACTTGAAATAATTTCTGAAATCACAGGATCTAAAAAAGTCAATATATCGGGTGCTTGTTCAGGCGGACAAACTATGTCGGTCATGCTATCCAAATTAGCGGCAGAAAAATCTAAGTTAATTGGATGTATCACCATGATGGTATGCGTTCTTGAACCGCGTGATGGTGATATAGAAGCCGCATCAATGATGTCCGATAATGGGATTGCGTTGGCCAAGCAGCGAGCAGCGAAAAAAGGGATAGTTAAAGGCAGCGATT
>CALDZL010000127.1 GCA_937944295.1 uncultured Sphingorhabdus sp. | reverse complement strand
TATGCTGGTATAAATTTCGATAATCATCGGGCCGCTTTGGGGTATGGGGTCAAAGGGCCATATCGGAATAGCGCCGCCCAATTGATGCAGCACGCGCATCCCCGTTAAGCTAGATTTACCAACTTGCGCTGCACCCACAAGGTTGAAGCAACTTGCGCTTTGCCCGCGTGATAGATCATGGGATGTGATGCGTTGGTGTTTTTCAACGCGGCGCAGACGTCCTTGGCCTCTATTTTCAGCTTTTGGATCATCACCAAATAAATCGCCGATATATTCTTTGCTGTGGCGAAAGTGCCGCGATGCTTCGCTATGGTTCAGCATAGAGGAAGCAGATAGATAGGGATCATCGGCACATATTGTATCGACCAAGGCCCATAGAGATTTGGGGTCGCTTGGGCTGGCGTTCCATTGCGGGAAATAAGCGCCTTTGTCGGCAAAGGGCAGGGCGAAGGAGAGGTCAAGGCCGATGAGTATATCGCAATTATGCATGGCTTGTTCGAGCATCCAATCGCGCAGGTCTTCACGCGACCAATATTTATGTCCCTGCGGTTTTATGAGCTTCGGCGCTGCTGCGCCCGATGCAATGGCCAGAGCTAAGCCCTTGGGACGTGCAATATTTTGCCCTGACCAATCGATACAGGCAAAAGAAGAAAAATTTCTTTTCATGGCTTTTGATAAGCCTTTATGCAGGCTATGCCTAGAGCGATTACATCAGCCGTTTAAAATGCACAAAAAAGGCAGAGCCAAAGCCCCGCCTCTTCTTTTAATAATATCTATAAAGATTTATTTCTTTTTAGTGGCTGGTTTTTTAGCCGCTGGCTTTCCACCCTGCATATCGGCCAAAACTTTGGCAGCAGCATCGCGGCCACCAAGACCGAAAGCGATAGCGCCTGCAACCGTAGCACCAATGACTAAGGCCAATGGAGCATAAGCTGTAAATTCACCACCAATTTCCATATAGTTAAGGCCCATTGCTACGAATACGAACAATGTACCAAACCGAATGATTTTAGCAGAACCCTCGTTTGCGAAATTGGCAAGGATATTGGCAATGAAGAAACCTGCTGCAATAATCACTGCACCAAATAATACTTTTCCGCCCAGAGCTAACACTGTGTTTAATATGCTGGTTAATTCTGGGAAGTTAAGAAGTTTGGTAGCTGCGATTGCGCCAAAAATCATGATGGCAACGGTAACAGCTTTGCTAATGAGGCTGCTTGCTGTCATGCCATTGGGCAAGATTCCCATCGCACCAACAGATTGGTCAAGCCCGAGGCCTGGCAATACATCTTCGATAAGATCTGCAACCCAACGGGCGATGAAAAATGCAATGCCTAGTATCAGAGCGGCCCCTATTACCAGTGGAATTGCTCCAGCAATGGTTTCTAATAATTCAATGGCTGGTCCGCTGATGGACTCAATACCCAATTGATCAAGAGCTGCGATAGCCACTGGAACAATGATAAGAACATAAACAACCGTACCAAATATACCGCTGATTTTGCTATTACCTGTTACATCATCAACACCGCCTTTATTGGCCCATTTGTCAAAATTCACAGTACTTAGCGATGTTTCGATTAATTGCTTCACAATGCGCGCTACCATAGCGCCAACAAAGAAGATTAATCCTGCACCAATCAAATTAGGGATAAAGCCCATAATATTGTTTAGTAATGTTTGAACGGGTTCAATTACGCTGGTGAGTTCGAAGATAGTTAGTACAGCAATTAAACCAAACAGCCAGATCAATAGGCCGACTATCTTACTGAGTGATTGACCAACGCTCTCACCAGAATCGGATATATTTTGTAGAAATCCAATTTTATCAATTAAACGTGCAAATACCCATTTGGCGACTTTGGCCAAACCCCATGTTACCAAAATTGTAATAGCCGCGAATGCAATTTTCTTTGCCATTTCTGGGTCAAATTCATACCCACTAAAGGCCTCTATTCCTATATTATCCAACATTTCATCCCCTTACTTTTCTATAATGACAGACTGAATTCATGTTTGAGTATTAACATGTTCTTGAAGTTTATAACAGGCGTAAATCCTGCGATTCAAACTATATTCATTATATCGCACGTAAAGCTTTGTAAATTAAATTGCTTTTCCCGTGTGTCATAGCCCCTGCGGACAATGGTTAAATTAAGAGATGAAATGATGACCAAATACTGCCCACGATTTCCACTAGAGGAAATTGCGGTGCTGATAAGCGCATATCATTTACCCCAATCGGCGTTCAGATAGTCAATTAAGCCAGTCAAAGGCTGTAACTCTGGATCAAAAGGTTGCTCATAATTGCCATCATCAGGGTTGCAGGAAAATTTCACTAAGGCTTGGAAGCTGGGCATATCTGTTTTTTGCCATTGATCATTTTGTATTTGAACCACGGGATCTGCTATTTTTCTATTGGCTTGGTCATATTGTTCTAAATTATCGATTCTATACATTTGCTCTTCGCAATTTATGCTAACCTGCATGCGGCTATCGATAATCTGCAATTGAAATTTTCTATCGATTTTTTCTTCACCGAAATTCAGATTAGAAATGGACAGACTCAGCTCTTCCATATTACCAGTTAAGCTATTTTTATCAGCAAAAAATAATTCATTAAAAAGATTATCTTCATCGTCTGCTATGCGTTCGTTGATTAAATACCAATCACTACCCACATTCTCCTGAACTGTTATATCTGTGATGGGTGGGGTATCCGTTTCATTATCTTGGGCTAATGAAGCTATGAGCGGTAGATTGATGAACAACCCCAATATAATGATTTTAACTTTGTTTTTGCGCACGTAATTTACTCCAATAGTCTAATCTCTGTTGAATTTTTTTTTCAAAGCCTCTGGCTGCGGGTTGGTAGAATTCAGCACTATCCATGCCCTCTGGCCAATAATTATCGCCTGAAAAGCCATCATCGTCATTATGATCATAGCTATAATCTTTGCGATAGCCAATATCTTTCATCAATTGGGTGGGAGCGTTTAGAATATTGCTGGGCGGGATAAGCGATCCTGTTTCCTTGGCGGATTTGAAAGAGGATTTTTGCGCTGCATACAGTGCATTAGATTTGGGCGCAGTCGCGCAATAGAGACAGGCTTGCACAATGGCCAATTCGCCCTCGGGCGATCCTAGAAAATCATAAGCCTCTTTAGCGGCAATGCATTGGGCGAGGGCATTGGGATCGGCCATACCAATATCCTCAGAGGCAAACCGTACTATACGCCGCAGCACGTAGAGCGGTTCTTCGCCCGCTACCAACATACGCGCCAGCCAATAGAGTGCGGCTTGCGGATCGCTACCACGCATGGATTTATGCAGGGCTGAGATAAGATTATAATGACCATCGCCGCTTTTATCATAGACAGCAACACGGCGTTGCAGGAACTTAGCAAGGCCCGCTGGGTCGAGCGACGTATCAATTTTGACCGAGAATAATGTCTCGGCTTGATTAAGCAAAAAACGTCCATCACCATCGGCGGAGGCAATCATGGCATTACGGGCTTCATCGGTAAGCGGTAATTGACGCTGCAACAATGTTTCTGCCCGTAATAGCAAATCTTCTAATGCTTGATGGTCAAGTCTGTTTAATATTATGACCTGAGCACGGCTTAATAATGCGGCGTTGAGTTCAAAGCTTGGGTTTTCGGTGGTAGCGCCTATCAATGTGACGATACCTTGTTCAACAAAGGGCAGAAACCCATCTTGTTGTGCTTTGTTGAATCTGTGAATTTCGTCGACAAATAATAGGGTCTTTTTGCCCGTCTGGGCGACTTTTTGGGCTTCGCTAAAAGCTTTTTTGAGATCAGCTACGCCCGAAAAAACAGCGCTAAGCGGTTTATAATGCATATTGGTTTCGGCGGCCAATAATCGGGCGATGCTGGTTTTGCCAGTGCCAGGCGGTCCCCATAATATGATAGACGATAATTTGCCAGCAGCCACCATGCGGCCTATTGATCCATCCGTTCCAATAATATGATCTTGGCCAATAATATCGTTCAGTCTTTTGGGACGTAGTCTATCTGCGAGTGGAGCAGTATCAATCACTTCTACGTGGTTTTCTATTGGACCGTTTTGGAATAGATCGTTCATAATATGGCTTGTAGATATTTCCCGAGAAAGGTCCAGTATCTATGATTCTAATGGCAATATATTGGGCTTTGAAATTGGATATAAGATGTAGCAGAGGGAGAATAATATGAATAATAAGGCACCATACACACCGCCACAGATAGCCTATTTTCTTAGCTTTCCATTATGGGTGAATGTTGCATGTGCTTGCGGTGTTTTTGGTGGTTTGTTTGGGGCATTATTATTAATATTACGAAAGAAATTAGCGCTGGTTTCCTACATAATCTCACTAGCTGGTTTATTGGCTTCTAATATATTTCACCTTACCTCTGCACAATCGATTGATCTTGTGGGCGGAGTCGGCGGTATTATCTTTACAGGTTTTTTGGTCCTAATTGCATTGTTTCAAATTTTGTATTGCAGATGTATGAAAGATAGTGGTGTGCTAAAATAATATCAACGATTGTGTGTGCTAATAATCTCAATATATTTTTCGGCTACTATTTTGTTAATATTGTCCCAATCATAGGCGCGCGATAGAAGCTCACCAGCTTGACCATGTTTGTGTCTGATCGCAGGCTTTTTGATATAATTTTCTATTGCCAGAGCAAATTCTTGGGGCTTTCCAGGAGGAAGCAGCAGGCCATTATGATTATCGATTACCAAACTCTCGCTGCCAGCTGCCCGTGCCGCGACTACAGGGATACCGCTAGCCATAGCTTCTAATGTGACGTTACCAAATGTCTCGGTAATTGATGGATTGAATAATATATCCATAGATGCCAATGCGCGGCCTAAATTAGGTCCACTTTGGAACCCTGTAAAAATAGCCTCAGGTATTTTTTGGGCAAACCAATTTTGAGCTGGGCCTTTTCCAACAATTAATATCTTGAACTTTTGTTTACTGTTGCGCAAGACTTCTATTGTTTGGGCAAATATATCTAATCCTTTTTCCATGACCAAACGGCCTAGAAAACCTATTACAACTTCATCATCATCTATTCCGAGCGATTGCCGCCATTCATTGCTGCGTTTGCTGGGATCAAATATTTCTCGGTTAATGCCGCGTGACCAAATGCTAATATCATCATGCATATTTTGATCTTTTAATATAACAGCCATCGATTCCGATGGTACGACCAATGCATTACAACGCTTATAATAGCGTCGTAACAATTTTATCATTAAGGGTTCGATAAAACCTAACCCATAATAGCGGGCATAAGTATCAAAACGTGTATGCACGGATGACAATATCGGCAGCGAATTATGACGTGCCCAAGTGACAGCGCGATGCCCTACTAAATCTGGACTAGATGTATGAACTATATTGGGTGCAAATTCCTGTAAGTCTCTTTTTATATGCGGCGTAATCGCTAGCGGGAATCGATATTCCTCTCGGCCTGGTATAGCGAAAGATGGGATAGAGATTAAATCGCCAGTTGCGCGGAATGCTGGTTTGGCAATTGTGGGCGAGTATATGCGCACTTTGGCACCTTTATTTAGCAAATAGCCGACCAATTGGTTAAGCGCTCTATTTGCTCCATCACGAACATAATTATAATTGCCACTGAATAGAGCAATTCTTAATTCGTCGATTTGCATTAGCAAAGGCCCTAATTATAAATTAAATATCACAACAGCCCTATACGCAATATTTATCATTTCAACAGTAATCTATGAGAGATATGCTTATCTTATGATAAAATTAAAAATATCATATTTGCAATAGAGACAGCTCTACTTTTTTCGATAGGAAACATATGACAAAATGTGCATTGAGCATAGTAATAACTGGGGTTCGGACCTTAAATTACCGATGAGAATAGACATATTAGAGATATGAGCTTGAGTTCGATTAGAATATAATTATGTGTAATTCTCTGCATAGATTTTAATTAATCATAGAAAATAAACAGAGAATATTGAAAGTTAATTGTTGTTGAGTTTATAGCTGAGGCTTGGAAAAACATATCAAAACCATTAACAAAGAGGAATATTTTGCGTCAGGAATGATTATTTTCTGATCAATTTTCGTAACAAATATTAATTTCATCTAATTTTTTTGGCCGATTTCGATTATTTTCAAATTAAATTTTCAACAATTTACATGCCTCTAACCCGCAGAAATGAGTCATTTATTGCTATTTTTGATATTTGCGACTCGTTAATTTACCTTGGTTAACGAGAAATTAACCTTTTCAGTTCATCTATCTTATGGTTAATTGAATATGAGGACGAGCACGCTAATTATTTTTACGTGTTGATTATGGTTGAAGAATAAAAAGGATTACCAAATGCGGGTACTGCTAATTGAAGATGAACCATCAACGGCGAAAGCCATTGAAATGATGCTCACGACCGAGGGCTTCAATGTATATACGACCGATCTAGGTGAAGAAGGCTTGGATTTGGGTAAGCTCTATGATTATGATATTATCTGTCTTGATCTTAATCTACCCGATATGCATGGTTATGATGTTTTGAAAAAATTACGTGTTGCAAAAGTGCAAACACCAGTACTGATTCTATCAGGTATAAGCGAAATGGATAGCAAAGTGCGTTCATTTGGTTTCGGTGCTGATGATTATGTGACGAAGCCTTTTCATCGTGAAGAATTGGTTGCCCGCATCCACGCTGTTGTGCGCCGTTCAAAAGGTCATTCACAATCTGTCATCCGTACGGGTAAATTATCGGTCAACCTAGATGCTAAAACCGTTGAAGTTGATGGAGTTCGTGTTCATCTAACAGGTAAAGAATATGCAATGTTAGAATTATTATCATTGCGTAAAGGCACGACGTTGACCAAAGAAATGTTCTTGAACCACCTCTATGGCGGTATGGATGAACCTGAATTAAAAATCATCGATGTATTTATTTGTAAGCTGCGTAAGAAACTAGTCCTTGCATGTGGTGGAGAAAACTATATCGAAACCGTTTGGGGACGTGGTTATGTTCTTCGTGACATGGTTGAAGGCGAGGACCATGCGCAAGTCGCATAAGATTAATATTTAAATAAAAGCTATAAAGTGGCAATGCTATGCGGCGTTGCCACTTTTTTAAGAAATTCTAAACCGTGATTCATCTGCTGCGTTGCGGTAATCCCGCAAATGTGATGATGCTTTCATGCCCTTCTGGTGAAACAGAGGCCACACCAAAAAACATATCATCAACGATCATATTTTCAAATTTAGCGCTGCTGCCTGTGACCAAACGGCTGCCTGTCCAATTACGCTTATCGTTGCGGCGAAAATAGACGCGATATTGATTAATGCCCTTTACTGGTGTCCAAGATACAGTCGTATCGGATGAAACAGCACCTGCAAGAGATGCATTTTGCGGTGCTGTTGGAGCATTGCCTAGCTGTTGGATGGTGGCAATATTGAGTGCGGTGACGCGGCTAAGATAATCAAAATCCATTCTGTCTACAGTGTCGCCATATTTTATATTATCTTCTGTACGCAAATCTTGATGCTGATATTTGTAATTTTCAGCGCCAACTGTAAATCTGACGGCTGGAAAACCCATTTGCAAAGCGGGGAGATGATCGCCGCCGCGGCGGAATCGGTCTGGACGGCGCACGCCAAATACTTCCAAATTTAATACAGGATTTTTGGTACTAACAGCTTTAATTGCGCGCATCAAAGATCGTGATGGCCCATCATCTTCGCCGCCACTACCGCGGCGTTCTAAATTTTCAGCATAATTTTCAGAAATTCTTATTCCCTCGCTAAATACCCGTACGCGATCATCAACTATCTCTCCATTATTGGTAAGCGTATTGCCAACGATGTCATTATTGAGCATTGCGGAGACATTCCAACCCCGCGCCCGCGCCGTTTCAGCCAATAATGTGCCGCCCCATAGGCCCTGCTCTTCGCCTGATAATAGCGCATAGACAATCGTAGCTCTAAATTTCTGTTTGGATAAAAGGCGCGCTGTTTCGATCACTAATGCTGTGCCTGATCCATCGTCATTGGCGCCTGGTGCATCCGATGTGAAATCAAGTGGATCGGTTACGCGGCTGTCGATATGCCCCGCAATAATGATAACATGATCAAAACCAGCGCTTCCTTTTTGAATGGCAAGAATATCCACCACATTTACCCCATCTGGTGCACGCGGGCCTGTGAATATGCGCGATAAATCCTCTTGGATAAGGCAATTTCCGCATTTAGCAGAGAATTTTTGAAATTCGCTAGCCGCCCATTTGCGAGCAGCCCCTATTCCGCGCGTAGGATGGTCGGGCGATGATAATGTATGTCGCGTTCCAAAGCTTACTAATTTTTCGACATATTTTTTCAGTGATACTGGATCAGGAGTAACCGCGCTTTGTGCGTGAATAGGAGATGAAAAAGCGATAGTAGAAAGAGCCATTGGAGCGACAGCATAAAGCATGATTTTTTTGAATATATTTTCCATGCTTATATGGTTGTATCATCTGCAACAAATTTTCAACCCCAGAATCATAAACGCAGAAACATAAATCCAAAATCTAAAGATTAATCACAAGATGAATATAAAGACAATTATGTATTTAGTCGGGATTGCAGATACCAACGTTCTTCACCTTGTAGTCCGATTGCCGTTAATAGGCCATTTTTATAAGCGCCTGTATCGATACCAATATGCGTATTTTTTTCTCTTACCTCGTCAAAAATAGTATGGCCAAAGATAATGATTTTGCCATGCGCGCCTCTATGGTCGATAAAATCTTCTCTTATCCAGCGCAAATGTTTTGGGTCTTGCTCATCGAGCGGGACGCCTGGTTTTACACCAGCATGAACGAACATATAATCACCAATGGTGATATGGTCTTCAAAGCTTTCTACAAAATCAATATGCTTTTGTGGGATGAGCTGCGGGATATGGTCACATAATTCGTCAATATCCATATTGATGAAATCGGACTTTAATATATTATAGCTTAGTAGAGTTTCAGTGCCACCGATACGCAAAAAGAAACGCATTGTTTTGGGCTTTCTTTGTGTCACTGCATCCAGATAAACTTCTTCATGATTGCCCATTAGGAAATGGACATTGTCATTCACTTCTTTGAGCGCGATTGCCAAATCTAAGACATCGGCACTTTCTGGGCCGCGATCTATCAAATCGCCCAAGAAGATAATATCGGTTTCGGCTGGGCCACGATTTATATTATCTTTCTCTATTTGACGCAACAAATCCTCTAGCAAAGATTTGCAACCATGCACATCACCAATTGCATAAACGCGCTTACCCTCTGGGACAGAAGGTTTTTTCTTTTTGATAGGTATCTTATTCTTAAATAATTTACTCAGCATGGTAATAGCGCTTTATCACCCCTCTAATGTGAAGCTAAGCCCTGCATTTGCTTCCAAGCGCTTTACCAAGGCTTCACCCAATGCGGACCCAGGTGTATGAATACCGCCAGCACAATCACTCTCAACTAGCGCCATTGCCGTTTCAGCAATCATTTTAGAGGTAGAACCATAACCTGGGTCTTTATCCCCTTTGACCGATAACATCGTGCGTGCTCCATCGGCCATTTCGGCAATGAATAATATGTCATAAAACCCATTTTCACGTTCTTCCTTGCTAGGACCTTCACCAGGTTTAGGTGCGTCATCACCGCCCATTGGGTCTGCTTTGGCAACAAAATTTGCCATTTGTTCGCCTTGCTCTCCATCACCAGTAAACATCATTTCATCATAGACAAAATCTTCGCCATATTCATGGCCAAGCAGTGCATTGGTGCGGTGAATATTTTTGGTATTTATCGGTGCCATGATGAAGGGGGCAGACCAACTCTTTAAGTCTTCTTCATATATGGGCTTATTACCAAGCGGCTGTTCAGGGCCCTCAAAACCAGGAGCTAGACTGAATGGATTGGTGAGATATTTAATCACCATAGGGTTTTTAGCCGCCGATGCTAATGTGGCTTTCATGCTTGCTGCTGTCCCGCCAGAAAATGTGCCTTGCATAGCGCGAACGCGGCCCTTTATGCGCGGAGCTGCTTGACCATAGCGATTGAAACATTCTTTTTGCAGCATCATAACACCCAAATCAAAGGGGATAGAATCAAACCCGCTGGAAAATACAATACGTGCGCCGCTCTCTTTGGCTTGCGCTTCATGGGCATCAATTTTCATACGCATCCAAGCGGGTTCACCAGAAAGGTCACAATAATCAGTACCATGCTCTGCGCATGCGGCGACCAACTTATCGCCGTAGAGTTGATAGGGACCAACGGTGGTGATGATAACATGTGCGCGCTTTGCCATATTAATCATAGAGGCAGCATCGCTGGCGTCAGCAACGACCAAGGGAGTATCGGATGGAACGCCCATTTCATCGCGTACGGATTCTAATTTTTCTTGTGAACGGCCTGCCATAGCCCATTTCGGACCTTCGCTGCCATATTGTTTGTTCAGATATTCAGCTACCAAACGTCCTGTGAAGCCTGTGGCGCCATATACAATGATGTCAAATTCGCGATCCTGTCTCATAGTGATTCCCCCATTTTAATTGTCCTGATTATGCAGCTTAGCCCCTATAAGTCACGCATAAATCTTAATCTCAATCCCAAAAGCCCAATGCCCTTAGGGAAGTTTTACAATTTAGGCAATGTAACGCCCTGTTGCCCCATATATTTACCTGCCCTGTCGGCATAACTAGTTTCGCAACGCTCATTGCCTTTTAAGAATAAAAATTGGCATGCGCCTTCATTGGCATATATTTTTGCAGGCAGCGGTGTGGTGTTTGAAAATTCCAATGTCACATGTCCCTCCCACCCTGGTTCGAGCGGTGTAACATTAACAATGATACCACAGCGTGCATAGGTCGATTTGCCTAAACAGATGACCAATACATCCTCTGGGATGCGGAAATACTCAACCGTTCTTGCTAGTGCAAAACTGTTGGGGGGTATGATACAGCAATCGGTTTTTTTATCGACAAAGCTGCCAGGGTCAAATTCTTTGGGATCGACGATGGATGAATTAACATTGGTAAAAATCTTAAATTCATCGGCCACCCGTGCGTCATAGCCATAAGAAGAAAGCCCATAGCTGATGCATCCATCGCGCCGCTGAGCTTCGGTAAACGGCTCTATCATATTGTCGCTTTGCGCTTTGCCTCTGATCCATTTATCTGACAATATACTCATTATAATCCTCTAAATTAAGCTACATTATTTGGGCCAAAGGCGTCAGGTAATATTTCCGATAGCCTATAGCGCCTATATCCGCTTTGATGGAGGCAATAAATAGCTATATCCTTATCCATAACATCGGATACTTCTTTGATGATTTGCCGACACCGCCCGCATGGAGTGCATGGAATTTCTGTTAGCATCGCTCTACCGTCATTATCGGGTTTGCCGCCTGCAATCGTGATAGCAATGATATTGTGTAATCTGGATTCACTATTGGCGGATGCAATGGCGACGGCTTCGGCACATAAGGAGAGACCATAGCTCGCATTTTCAAAATTGCTGCCCACGATAATACTGCCATCATCCAATAGAACAGCCGCGCCCACATGATATTTTGAATAGGGTGCATAAGCATGCATACTTGCATCATACGCTGCTTCTAATGCTTCTTTTATGCCCATCATCGCAGTACAACCCAAGGCACTGGCGTGTCCATACCATCAATGGTGCGTGCGTCATTTGCTGTCCACATTTTCCATGGCTGTGCAGTATAAGAGGGTACAAAATAATTGCCCTGCGCCCACATATTGCGGTTGATAGCAGCACTAATATTATAATGGTCTTCAAAATTGGCAGATATTAATAATATGGATGGTTTTTCAAGATGCAATTCAATCTGTCCCAAAAAGGTACTAATTTCAGATAATATTAGCGCACGATTAGGCTTGCTTTTACAATTATCCGAAAACCCAATTTTCACAGCAGGGGGCAAGGCATTGGGATCGCGCGGCACGGTTGTATTAAATAATGTTGCTTGGTCAGTGGCTAATTTGCACACATCAAAATTATGCACAGCGCCATAACGTATGCCAGCTTCTTTAACGCCTGCCAAATTATTCGCAAAACTCTCATCGCGCTTATTAGTGCTATAGCTGGCAGTAAGATAAGCAAAATCAACACCTTTAGCCGCAAGTGTCGACCATGTTGGATAGCCATGACTTTCATCTACCAATACACCTTGCAGCGCATAAGTATCGCGCGCTGGTGCCCAGCTTTTGGTAAGCGAGTATAGAATGTAGAGTATCAGCATAATTACTATGACAGTTACAAATATTAATTTACCTTTGCGCCCCGCTAACATTTTATACCTCTCTAGCCTTTGATATGTAAAACACATATAAGAGTAAACAACCGTCTTGCCGTTGCAAAATCAACGCTAATTTTTCCTTCTAATCTATCAATTAATAATTCTGCTGCTTCGTTGTGGATACCGCGCCGTGCCATATCAATGGTTTCTATCTCAGCAGCGGTTGATTTACGAATGGCCTGATAATAGCTATCGCAAATTGCGAAATAATCTTTTATTGGACGTCTGAAGCGCGCTAAACCAAAGATTAATGTTTCCAATTGCTTATCATCATGGGTTCTAATGTCCCAAATAAGCCGCCCTTCTTGGACGCTTAATTGCAAATTATAAGGTCCAGCATAATCATTGGGATAAGATTTTAGAGGTTCAAATTTATTATCTTCAATCAGATCAAAAATCGCAATACGGCGTTCTTGTTCAATATCAGCATTGCGCCACAAGATGGTATTCTCATCTAGTTCAACTTTTGCGATACGCTTACTAATATCTTTTTGGCTCATATTTTTGTGATAGCTTGTGTAGAGATTGTAACAAGTAATATTTGCGCTGCTATATAGTTATCCACAATTGTTGGTGATTTACCCACCGATATTTCTTAAACTGTTCGTAACTAGATTGTGTAAAATTTTGTTTGTGCTGAAGAGGCTTCCATGGCCGAACCAATTAGCATCAATGACAATATCGAAGATGAACCAATGCAGCTGCCGCATAATATTGAGGCAGAAGCTGCATTTCTGGGCGCGATATTGATTGATAATCGCATATTAGAAGAAGTGCAGATTAAGTTACAGCCAGAGCATTTTTTTGAACCGTTGCATGGCCGTATTTTTGATCAGATATTGCGCCTTGTTGACCGTTCTATGGTGGTGACGCCGATTACGCTAAAACCTTTTTTCGAATCCGATGAAACGATGAAAGAACTTGGCGGCGCGGGCTATTTGGTAAAAATGACGGCTGATGGTGCTGGTTTAATTGGTGCACGCGACTTTGCCCAGCAAATTTATGATTTAGCATTATTGCGCGAATTAGTATCCGTTGGCCGCACATTGATCGACGAAGCCTTAGACACGAGCGAGAGCGTTGATCCCAAAGCGCAAATCGAAAATGCGGAAAGCGCGCTTTATAAAGTGGCCGATGGCGAGGGCGAACAAGGCAGCGTCAAAAGCTTTATCTCGGCCTCTACCGATGCCATTGCAAATGTCAAAAAAGCGCTCGAGGCTGGCGGTGGATTATCGGGTATCACCACGGGTTTGAACAGTGTGAATACCAAAATGGGCGGCCTGCATAATAGTGATTTGATCATATTGGCGGGGCGTCCGGGTATGGGCAAAACTGCCTTTGCCACTAATGTCGCCTTTAATGCTGCGAGCCGCTATGCCCGCGATAAAGCCGATGGTATCGATATGGAAAAAACCGTCGGGGCTAAAGTGGCATTCTTTAGCTTAGAGATGTCGGCCGATCAGCTCGCAACGCGTATTTTGGCCGAACAATCGGGTATCAGCTCAGAAGCCTTGCGCATGGGTAAAATCAGCCGCGAGGAATTTCGGGAACTCTCGCGCGCCTCGCGTGAGTTACAGGAATTACCGCTCTATATTGATGACACGCCTGCGCTCTCTATTGCTGCTTTGAGAACGCGTGCGCGCCGATTGCAACGCCGTCATGATATTGGTCTGATCGTGGTGGATTATCTTCAGCTTTTACAGGGCTCTGGCCGTGCGAATGATAATCGCGTGAACGAGATTTCGGAAATTAGCCGTGGTTTGAAAACGCTGGCGAAAGAATTAAATGTTCCTGTAATCGCGCTCTCGCAGCTTAGCCGTGCGGTGGAGCAACGCGAAGATAAAACGCCAATGTTATCAGATTTGCGCGAATCAGGCTCGATTGAACAAGATGCCGATATTGTGTTGTTCGTGTATCGCGAAGATTATTATATCGCGTCTAAACAACCTAAAGAACCCGTTGATGGTGACGATCCGAAAGTTCATGAAGCCTATGAACAATGGCGCATTGATATGGAGAGAGTCTATGGCTTGGCTGAGCTTGGTGTTGCCAAATCGCGGCATGGTTCAACGGGTAAAGTGCGGATGAAGTTTGAAGCGAAAATTACGCGATTCTCTGATCTGGAACGGGACGAGAGCCTCAGAGATGACCGCTATGAGTAAATATTAGGGACCTATATATTTAACTAGCCAGAAAAGTATAATTCATATCCACAATTATAGCCGCAATATTTCAGTTACCTTAATTCGTTCATTTCATCAAAAAGATATGGAGCAACGGTGATTAATTTGGTTTTAAGAACATAGTGAATTGCACGGGTTTCTTCCCATAGTGTTGTGCAACCCTTTGCCTTAATTCATGAATATCATCGCATGTTTTAGACATGCCTATAACTTCGTAGCAACGCGAAACTAACTGTCTAACACCATGATTTTCTGTTAATTGTTGGTGCCAACGCGTTCCTGCAGTCGGTTTGTTTTCTTTCAAATATTTTGCAACATCTTCGTCTAAAGTGTCATAAATTAATTCAGTAACAAGCTTTCCCCACCACTTAGGACGACTCTTTAACGGCGTTTTCCAACCAGTAAGTCTACCAAATTCTTCCCATAAATCATCTGGGAATGTCTTTTCCCAAGCTCTTAATTCTTCAGCAATGAAAGCTTTTAATTTAATCTGTAAAGCATCTTCTGCCCGCTCATACTGATAGCCAGTTGCTTCATCAACAAGTGCATCTAAGCCAGTTCTTGTAAGTCCAGTTGTTAATATAGCGCACTTTATAGCAATCTCTTTCTGGCGATCAGTTAAATTAGCACCTTCATAAAGAGCTTGAACATAACCCCTGCAGATTAGCTCGAAATGCTCTGTGGTAACACCTATTGCAGTCCATTGTGTTCCAGGTATAGAGAACTTTATTGTTTCCTGCAGGATTTTATCTTTATTTATAAAAGGCTTAAGTGCTTTTTGGCCAATATAATCCTGCAGGCTTCCGCGTTCAACATTTGCAATCGCCTTGGTAGTAGAGCCTGACGATAGAACCCTAGTTTCATCGTCTAAAACGTAACAATCTAAATCATTGCCGCCCAAATCTATTTGCCCTCGCCATTTTGCAAATGGTAATTTTTCTGTATCAATAATTTGCAAATTATCGGCACGTACAATCTTACTAACTACTTCGTCGAAATCAGCTTCAATAGGTTCGATGTTATCATCTTTATTTTTAGCCATTAATCAGCCCTTTATATGTAAGGCGTTTATTCGCCATTCTTTTTATTGTCATATCGATGGATTGCAATGTCCCAACTTGCGCAGTGTTATGACGGAATGAAAATTCATTAACATAGCGATGCAAGTGCTTTGGTGACATATAGTGGTAAATGCCAAAGTGACCGCGCTTAAGAAGTGACCAAAAACTCTCTATGCCGTTTGTGTGAGCCTTATCGCGTAAATATTCACCGATTGAAAGATTAACAACCTTATGAGCATAACCTAAACGGTTTAATCCACGATATGCAGGGAAGTTATCAGTTACAACCGTGCCGCCGATAGGCGCATTAGCTTGAATAAAGCCCTTTAGAGTTGCTGCTTTAGTGTTTGTGATTGGAGTAAACCCACCAGCTTTAGCTGGTAAAGGCTTTAGCCGTTTTCTCACGTCTAAGCATTATCCTTATCTAAATGGTCGATACGCAGTGGCGAAGCCATTTAGATAAGGATAATGCTTATGCCATACTCATCGGGATCACACACTGTTTTTCATCATCGTTATCACATTGTTTGGGCGCCTAAATATCGCTATAAAGTCTTGCATGGCCCAGTGTGATTACGAGTGAAGGAGATTATCAAACAAGTTTGTAGCGAATTGGGCGTCACTATCATTCATGGAGTCCTGTCGCGCGATCATGTTCATATGTTTGTTGAAATTCCGCCGCATATAACAGTTAGCGACTTTGTGCGAAGAGTGAAGGGGCGTTCTTCGCGTAAGATACAGCAAGAGTTTGAACATATCAGAGCACGTTATTGGGGGCAGCGTTTCTGGCAATGCGGCTATTTCTCTACGACATCAGGGAATATTACCGATGATATTATTCTGAACTATCTCGATAAACATACCAAGCACAATAAAACTGGCTTAAGCCAATCACCATGATCCTACTGGCTTCTGCCGGTTAGTCGTTCAGTATGGGTTTAAATGGTGCGCTAGATATAGAAGATGAGAGATTATTCGTTCCTCGATCAAGAAGTTTTTGGGCTTCTTTTCCTGAGGGTGAAGATTTTGTTCTGTTAAGTCAGTTTTTTTAGCGCAATGTGATTTTAAAATGCAAAAATTTGCATCGCGTCAAGACGTGATTGAAGCTTCAAAAAATATGAGATGCGAAAAAATTAAATAATAATAGAAGAGAAGTCCGTTCAAATGGGTGGATATAAAAACCGTGTTTTATAAAACATAGTAATTTCAATATATTAAAAAGTTATAGAAAATTATAAAAACCATAGATGTTCACAAATGTTCCTATTTTCCGTGTGAAAAGCGTGTGAATCAACTAGGCTCAAGACCTATTAATTTTCAAGATTCTCAAAAGGGTCCATATATGATTCAATTTCCTTAAAGGAGATTTATCATGAGTGATTTATATTATCTTACAGAGCAACAGATTGAGACCATCCAGCCTTGCTTTCCGCGATCCCATGGGGTTGCGCGCGTTGATGATCGGCGTGCGCTCTCTGGGATAATATTTGTAATCAGAAACGGTCTTCGTTGGCGCGATGCGCCTCAAGAATATGACCCGCATAAAACGCTATACAACCGTTTCATCCGTTGGATCCGCATGGGCGTGTTTGATACAATATTCACCGCTCTTGTGAAAGCCGAAGGCGTTCCCGAACAATTACAAATTGATGCGACACATATCAAAGCCCATCGTACGGCGGTCTCGCTGCTTAAAAAGGGGATGTTCCGCGCGCTATCGGACGCACAAAAGGCGGCCTGAACACAAAGCTTCATGCCGTATGTGATGGGCGGGGGCGCCCAGTTGCACTGCATTTATCCGCAGGTCAGGTGAATGATTATAAAGGTGCAAAGGCTCTGCTTGAGCAATTGCCATGCGCTCAATGCTTATTGGCAGATCGTGGATATGATGCGGATTGGTTTAGGGTGGGGCTTCGCGTGCCAAAGGCATAGAGCCATGCATTACGTCCAAAAAGAACCGTAAGATACAATATCAATACAATAAAACGCTCTATCGCGAGCGGCACAAAGTTGAAAATATGTTCGGGCGATTTAAAGACTGGAGGCGTACACGCTATGACAGATGCGCCCACACCTTCTTCTCTGCAATAAAAATAGCAGCGTTATATGGTGGATTTAATGAGTCCTGAGCCTAGTGATGAAATCGTGTCGAGCGATGAATTGTGCGTGGTTCGTACTAAGCTCAATCAAGAACCTCCATACTTCAATCAAGACGTCTCTTATTATTTGCGAAATAAAATTGGTATTCCAGTAATTGCAAATTCTCATAATGGTGATTATCAATATTATTTTCTATATATTCCATGCAATAACAACAATGAATTAATGTCACATCTTATTGAAGCAGGAGTAGAAACATTTCAAAATAAAACAAATTAATCAACATCAAAATTGGTATTATCACGTTGACTCAATAGCGACATGTATAACATTAATGCGCACTGGCCCATGAAAACTTCCAGCTTTGTTGTTGACGCGTTTATTGTCTATATGCTGAGCGTTAATTTGGAGATCACGGAATGCCACGTGATACGATTTAAGTGTGTACGTAACGATCAGTGTTAGCAGCATTCTTTGCTTCTTAAGTAAGGGTTTTATAAGCTTTTCCTTGGCTTTCGCGATGTAGAAGATCTCCTTGCCGAATGCGGGTTGGATGTTTCTTATGAAACAATAAGGCGCTGGTTTCTCAATTTTGGGGGCCATGCTGCTAACCCGCATATCAATAGCTACAATGACCAATAGCGCGAGCATATAATCGCCGTTTAAGTTATCATAGCGCAGCAAGGCGACTGGCAGGAGCAATTGCAATTAATTAATATTACGTGTAATGGTCACTTTCATTATGCTCAAATATCCAAAATATTCTTACAACCTAATTTCGGGTAAGGATTTTTGACCTGAACCGCCATTGAATAATTTCTGCCCCATTGCATCATTTCGGACAAATAATCGTAATGGCATGCTGGCATCACCGCCTATGATCTGCGCCTCTGTTATGCGCCCATTATCCAATGTAACCGATAGCATGACCGTTCCATTAGCACGGCGCAGACGCACACGCAGCTTTGCTATCCATGCTTCAAACATGGATTTATCAAATGCGGGATCCATATTGCTATAATCTGCGGTATAATCCGCTTGTTTATGTTGATCTAATTGCGGTGATGCGCCAGCATAGGGATCATATATACCTTCATCAGCATTGCCATCGCCTCCGGCTTTGTCGGATATTTTTTGTTGTGCGATATTGATGCGCGATATGGACCATTCCTTTGGTATGGATAGGGCGGTGGTTTCTATGAGTTGATTGTGTTGTGATATATTATCTTGATTGCTGGCCTGTTTGTCCAGTATTGGTTTTTCTATGGGTTTTTGTTCTGGGCTAAAATCAAATACAGCCAAGCGGGATTGGCTTTTATCGATAAAATCATCAGAGATAATGCTCTGCGTTATAAATGCATATAAAAGAGCAGCATTTACCGATATAGATAGAGCCAATATAATGGGGCGTTTTAGGCTGTTGGGGATATGATAACTCAGTCCAGTAGGGATTATATAATGGGTCGCAGCGTGCATTACATCGGCCGCTGCTTGTGGGCGGCTTTTAGTCCATGTTTCTGTCACTACGAATGCCATATTTTAAATATATACAGCAAATAAAATCAATGAACAGATATAAATATAGGGTTGGAAACTATTGATGAGTGTATTTATAGTTACGGCTTGTAGAATCAAAGACTATTGTTAGAGTATAATTAGGAGAGACTTGCGATTTGATTCCGATTGAAACAGCTTTGATAGATGGTGGTATTATTACCGAAAGCGAAATGCAGCGCGTACGGGATGCAAGCAAGCGCACAGGCATGGGTGTATTGCGGATGTTGCCTGAACTTGGTTTGGTCAGCGAAACACAGTTGGTGTAAACTATTTCGGTAGAATTGGATTTAAGGACATTGAATGCGAATGAATTTCCAGATGATATTACTCTGCCAGAAACTATAAATTTGGAATGGCTACGGCGCAAACAAATATTACTTCTGCACGAAAAGGACGGCAAAATCGAAGCCGTTATGTCTGATCCTACTAATGTTGAAATTATTGATGGCTTAGCCTTTGCCTATGGCAAAGAGATTGTACCTATGGTGGGCCGCGCTTCGGATATTTTAGAAGCTATTACAAAATTAGATCATGATGTTACTGCGCCTGAATCTGATGCAACATTATCGAATGAAGAGATTGATAAATTGTTGGATGGTAGCAGCGAAGCACCCGTCATTCGTTTGGTCAATAATATTATTGCTACTGCTGTTCGCCGCAATGCATCAGATGTGCATATTGAACCTATGGCGCGGCATTTGGCAATACGGTTGCGTTTAGACGGCAGATTGACCGAAATAGAGCGGCCTCCGCAAAGTGTTTCTGATGCTGTGGCATCGCGCATAAAAGTTATGGCTGGATTGGATATTTCTGAGAGTCGCTTACCGCAAGATGGCCGTATTGCCTATACTTATATGGGTGAAGACGTGGACATCAGGGTATCGACATCCCCAGTTGCACATGGAGAGAGCATCGTTTTGCGCCTTTTGGGACGTAGTAAGTCTCCGCCAAAAATTGATAGCATTGGATTGCGGCAGGCTTTGCAAGAAAAATTACGCGCTGCTCTAACGCGGCCCAATGGCATGATATTGGTGACGGGGCCAACAGGCAGTGGTAAGACCACCACATTATATGCAGGCCTTAATCATTTGCGCAGACCTGATGTGAAAATTTTGACGGTCGAAGACCCTGTTGAAATTTTACTAGACGGCGTTAATCAAGTTCAGGTGCAACCAGAAATTGGTTTGGATTATGCCAATGCTTTGCGCGCATTTTTACGGCAAGACCCTGATATTTTAATGGTTGGAGAAATTAGAGACCGTGAGACTGCAGATATTGCTCTGCGTGCTGCCTTAACAGGGCACCTTGTCCTTTCTACATTACACACCAATAGTGCATTGGGTGCATTCACACGATTATCTGATATTGGAATTGACACTTACTTGACAGGTTCAACGGTCATTGCTGTTATTGCGCAGCGACTGATGCGGTTGCTGTGTAACGACTGTAAGGTAGCTCGGGCTGTATCAGAAAGCGAAATGCAGCTTTTTACGCAGCATAAGCTCGCTGTGCCCGATACAATTTATGATGCAAAAGGATGCGCGCATTGTTCTATGACAGGTTATTCGGGCCGTACACCGATCATGGAATTTGTTAAAATGGACGAACAGCTTATGGACCTAGTCCATGAAGGGCGCGCGCGTGAATATGCGTTAGAGGCTGGTCAATCTCTGCATGCTCAAGCTATTTTACTGGTAGCAGAAGGTAAAGCATCATTGGAAGAGGTTCAACATATTGTGGGCCAAGAATGATGGAATTTAGATGTCAAGTCATAGATCGAGATGGTAAAAACACGGTTATAATGCGTGAAGCTATAAGTGAAGAGCAATGCGTTACTGAACTTGTGTCTCAAGGCTTTACGCCATTAAAATTACGCACTGGTAAAGCAAATTGGATAGAATTGCTAAACAGCCCCATAAAATTAAGTGGTAACAGCGGCACATCAGAGCAAGCGGTATTTTTGAGACAGCTCTCTATACTGGTAGTAGCGGACTTACCTGTTGATCGTTCGCTTGATATGTTGCGAGATCAAGCTTCATCTTCGAGACAAAAACAAGCTGTTGCCAAAATGTTGTCTGACGTTAGGGCAGGGCAAAGTTTGGCCAAAGCGATGGAGTGCGAGGGCAATTTCCCTGCATGGGTTATAGGTATTGTGAGAGCATCTGAGACAGGCGGTAATTTGGGCGCGGCTTTAACACAAGCGGCCGATCGTATGTCCAGCCTTGCATAAACGCGAAGAGCATTAATCACGGCTATGACATATCCAATGGCGGTTCTAATAGCGACCATTATAGCCTTAATGTTGGTTCTGACATTGGTTGTTCCGCAATTTGAACCTATATTTGCTGGCTCAGAAGATAAATTACCTTCGCTGACGCGCGCTGTTTTGTGGCTATCAGATAATGCTAGTGAATTTGGCATAATTGGACTTTTAATCATCTTTTCAATCAGCATTGGAGGTTGGTTATTTTTGAAATCTGATATTGGTT
>CALDZL010000126.1 GCA_937944295.1 uncultured Sphingorhabdus sp. | reverse complement strand
TTTACTTGATGAATTCACCAATACGCCCGTTAAGGAGCTTGTTTCTCGGCTCACTACGATCCGCGCCTATGGGGGCAATGTTCACATGATTGCGCAATCGCGTTCAGAGATTGAACGTAAATATGGTGAGAAGGAAACGCTCACCATTGAAGAAAATGCTGTCGTCAAACAATGGTTCGGATTTTCAAGCTTTGATGAAGCCGAGCGTGTTTCAAAAGCGATTGGTGAGGCGCTTTATTATAATCAGGGTATTGGCACATCAACAGATAAACCTGATGTGAGCGGCAATTATAATACGGTGCGTGAGCGCCTTTATACACCCGCTGATCTGATGATGCTCCCCAAAGATGAGCAGATTATCCATGTCAAAGATGTGGGTTTTATCCATGCGAAAAAAATCCGTCAAAACGAAGTTTACCCTTATGCAGAGCAGCTTCTTGATAACCCGTTAGAAGGTGGCAGGCTAACGCCAACCCCTAAAGTGATTTTGCCAACTGGCACTAAAGGGGGCGAATGAGATGCGCGTTCGTTTTGTGAAACCCAGTTATTTTATCTGGTTGCTTTTATTGGGCATCGCCTTTGGTATTTCTCAGATTGTATGTTTGCCGCATTTGCGATTTACCTATGAGTTTCACACTTCGGGCAGTCGATACGATCCATTTGCAGATCGTTATTATACGCGTTGCACCTATTGGGGACCGAATGGCACGTTCACGATCCGCTACCCCGTAAATGGTGAATGCGCGATTTTGCGCCTTTTTACCGCTCACTCTGAATATCGGGAGGGATAGATTATGCCGCTTGATCAATTTTCCTCCAAGCGTGATATCGCAAAGGAAATGCGCGAGAGCTTTCATCTAAAAGGTCTACGGCGTTTGGCAGATTTAGGCTTGCGTGGTCACCATAAAGTGGAAGCGCTCAAAGTCGTTGCTCATTATGAACATGCCCGCAAAGAAGAAATCAAAGACTTTAAAGAAGGCTATGAGGCGCGTGTCAGCAAAACGATCAAACAACTTCAGGCTGAAGCAGGTCAAAAGGCGCGTGATTTTAATCATCCCTTCGCGTTTTTGGATCGGTTCGACAAAGGGCAATTAACGCTTCGCGCTCAAAAGCGTGTGCGCAAAGCCCATGAAGTGACCATGGTTTTATTGGATCGGCAAGAAACGCGTGAGCTTGAATCCATCGCGCGTAAAGCTGGGCGCGGCGATATTGATCCTGAAATTTTATCCAAAGATTTTGAACGCGCAACCGACCGCCGTTCAGTTGATGAGCGAAGAAACATGATGCGCAGCCGATTGCGCTCGCGGTCTAGGTAGGTCGATCAGGAGTTTATGAAAAGAAAGCAGAGCTTTTGAAACAAAATAAGTTTTTCAGGGAAAAGAACGCAATGAAATGTCGCGGGTTTTTGTTGAAACAATCTTCAATTTTGTTCGTGATTTGTTCTCTTAAATACATCGTTATCAACCCAAACTGTCAAGAAAGGAAAAGCTATGACAACAGCACAAGAGACTCTAAAAACCGAACAGCAATTTAATGGGGCTGTTCATCATCAAACTGGCGACAATGCCGCAATGAACGCCGAGAATGCACATCACGAGCGGCTTTCAAAGGCGCGTGAAAGTTTCGCAGGTCGCCTCCTAACGGATGCACAATTCAGTGAAGCAATCCATATTACGGAAATCCTTGAACGCGAGATTTATAAATCAGGCAGCTTCAAGGATAAGCTTGGCGATTATGCCTACGCCATGGGGCGCTCTGAAAGCATGGACCCGAAGCGTTTGGAAACCACCATTCGTGATCTGTATCGCGAACGCACTGGACAAACCATGTTCCAGCTCTGTGAAAATTTGAAAGAGCGTGAAGCTGCTGTGCAATCACAAACGCAGGATATTGCGTTGAACGCTGCCCATGAAATTGAGGCGATGATGGCAAACGGCAATAAAATGACTTTCAATCGCGCTCTGTCGGAAAAAGCCCAGATGGTGGCAGATGAATATGGCGTCCGTGACAATCACGCCAAGAAACTCATGGCAGATGCATTTGTTGCCGAGCAACGTGCAACAGGCGTTGAAGAAGTTGTTGAACTTCGTGACTGGGGCAAAGAATTGGATGAGAAATATTATCGTCCCCAGATTGAACAAGAAAAACAGGCACGCGCTGAGGCAAAACAAGACAAGCAAGTCCCGACACGCTTATTCGGTCGCCGTTGATGCTTGTTCTGCTACCTGCCTGATGAGCTCGTCAACTCAAGAGCCATCAGGCAGGTTTTTCAATTCTATTCCCGCTACTCTAAACAAAGAGACCAACAATATGACACATCAACAAACTAATAATTATGGACATGACCCAACCCCAAAAAAGCCATCAGTGCTTGTCGATTATGAGCGATATGCTGCAATGCTTGATCATCCCGATCTAAGCGAAGCACAAAAGAAGGAATTTATTGATTGCCTTTGGAACCTGATTTCTGAGCTAATTTTTCTTGGTGTTGAAGTGCTTCCGCAAGAAGACAAAAACCATGCTTCAAATGAGGATAGATTTGAAAATATGCTCGGACATATAGAGTCCCGTATGGTAAACTCTGGATCAGACCATTCCAATAAAATATCACGCAAAAACTCTGCATCTTAGGTGCAAGAGACACAACGGATTCAGACAGGAGGAGAGATGCCACAAACATTGAAACAGCATACTGATTATCATGATGCTCACGCTGCTCAAAAAGCAGTCATTTATTGCCGCGTTTCATCCAAGAAACAATCAACGGATGGTGCTGGTCTTGAAAGTCAGGAACATCGCTGCCGTGAATATGCGGAAAGTAAGGGTTATCATGTAGAAGCCGTATTCCCTGATGATACATCAGGCGGCGGTGATTTTATAAATCGCCCGGGCATGGTGGCGCTGCTTGCTTACCTCGATGCTAAATCTGATGATAATTATGTTGTCATCTTCGATGATCTGAAACGC
>CALDZL010000125.1 GCA_937944295.1 uncultured Sphingorhabdus sp. | reverse complement strand
CCTTTGGGGCCAGCGACTTGATCCTCGGGCGGCAGCCCCAATTCTTGCGATTCCAATTTGCGGATTTTATCGCGTAATTCGGCGGCTTTTTCAAACTCTAAATCGCCTGCTGCTTTGCGCATATCTTTTTCCAGATCATTGATATAGCTGCGCAAATTATGCCCCACAAGATGTGATGTATCATCATCAATATCAACTAGCACGCTATCACGTGATGCCGTATCCCCTACAATGTCGGCAATATCGCGCTTAATCGTTTGCGGCGTTATGCCATGCTCCAGATTGAACGCTTCCTGTTTTTTACGGCGCCGATCAGTTTCGCCCATAGCCCGCTCCATCGAGCCTGTGATTTTATCGGCATAGAGGATGACGCGGCCATCAACATTGCGTGCTGCGCGCCCAATGGTTTGCACCAATGATGTTTCACTGCGCAAAAAGCCCTCTTTATCGGCATCCAATATCGCCACTAGTCCGCATTCGGGAATATCCAACCCCTCGCGTAGCAAGTTAATCCCAATTAAAATATCATAGACCCCCATGCGCAAATCACGGATGAGTTCGATACGCTCTAATGTCTCAACATCGCTGTGCATATAACGGACTTTTAGCCCTGCTTCGTGCATAAATTCGGTCAAATCCTCGGCCATTTTTTTGGTCAATGTGGTGACAAGACTACGATAACCGACTTCGGCGACTTTGCGCGTTTCATTAATCAAATCTTCCACCTGACTTTCGACAGGACGGATTTCAATGGGGGGATCAATCAGCCCCGTTGGGCGGATAATTTGTTCGGCAAAAACGCCGCTGGTTTGCTCCATTTCCCATTTCCCTGGTGTCGCCGATACCGAAACCGTTTGCGGGCGCATCGCATCCCATTCGTTAAAGCGTAGCGGCCTGTTATCGATACAACTAGGCAAGCGAAAACCATATTGCGCTAATGTCATTTTTCGGCGATGATCGCCCTTTGACATAGCGCCAATTTGCGGCACGGTTTGGTGGCTTTCGTCCACAAATAATAGCGCATTGTCGGGTAAATACTCAAACAGCGTCGGCGGCGGCTCACCCGGTAAACGGCCCGTAAGGAAACGCGAATAATTCTCAATCCCAGCACACACACCCGTGGCTGCGATCATCTCTAAATCAAACTGGGTGCGTTGCTCTAGGCGCTGGGCCTCAAGCAATTGCCCTTCCCCATTTAATTCTTTTAGACGCACCTCTAGCTCAAATCGTATCGCCTCCATCGCTTGCTTCATCGTGGGGCCAGGCGTTACATAATGCGAATTGGCATAAACGCGCACATAGTCTAGCTCTTCGCCCTTTTTGCCCGTCAGCGGATCAAATTCACAGATCGATTCCACATCATCGCCAAAAAAGGAAATACGCCATGCCATGTCTTCATAGTGCGATGGATAAATTTCAAGGCTATCACCGCGCACCCGAAAATTGCCGCGTGCAAAGGCGGTATCATTGCGTTTATATTGCAGCGAAACCAGCTTTCCGATAATATCGCGCTGGGCTACGGTTTCGTCTTTCTTAATGTCAAAAATCATCGCGCTATAGGTTTCAACGCTGCCAATACCATAGAGACAGGATACCGATGCGACGATCAACACATCATCGCGCTCAAGCAAAGATCGCGTTGCGCTGTGCCGCATACGGTCGATGGCCTCGTTCACGCTGCTATCTTTTTCAATATAAGTGTCAGAGCGCGGTACATAAGCTTCGGGCTGATAATAATCATAATAAGATACGAAATATTCTACCGCATTATTGGGGAAAAAGGATTTAAACTCGCCATATAATTGCGCTGCCAATATTTTATTGGGTGCAAGCACAAGGGCAGGTCTTTGCAATTCCTCTACCATTTTGGCCATTGTAAAAGTCTTGCCCGATCCCGTAACGCCCAGCAGTACTTGATCGCGCTCGCCTGCTTTTGCGCCAGTGACCAGATCGGCAATCGCGCTGGGTTGATCCCCTGCAGGCGAATATGCTGATACCAATTCAAACTTTTTTCCAGGGTCAATTTTTGCAGGACGCTCAGGTTTATGCGCAACAAATTCAGCCCCTGTTTCAGGCTCGTCGAGTCCACGTCTGATGATTATTTCACTCATAGATTAAATATGGTGATTATCGGTTAATATGTCACGAAATTAATTATGATAATAACAGTAATTATGGCCCTAAGCGCTATTTTATCCATTGCCCAACGCCGCAATATAGAGCAATGTTGGTGGGTTAGTTTTAATTAGGAGAAATATGATGATCGCATATACTATGGTCGGCTGTAACGACATGCCAAAGGCGCATGAGTTTTATAATGCTTTGTTCGAGGGAACGGACGTAAAACCACTATTCAAAACACCGCATGGCGGCCAATTTTATGGCAAAGGCAATGGCAGCCCTATGGTCTGCGTTGGTTTTCCGTACAACGAAGAAGCTGCCACCGTTGGCAATGGCGGCATGATCGCCATTAGCTGCGATTCCACCGAGGAAGTCGATGCTTATTATAAAAAAGCCATAGAATTGGGCGG
>CALDZL010000124.1 GCA_937944295.1 uncultured Sphingorhabdus sp. | reverse complement strand
CGCGGCGTCCCATTGTTCCTCTTTATCGCGTTTATTCGGCGCGGCCTCTGCCTTACGCTTATTCATATCATCATCGGAACTGCCCATATCTGCCTCCTTCTCTCAAGAGGCACAACGGCTATAATCTTAAGCGATTAAAAGCCGGGTGTTCAAAACCCTGCACAGTCACAGAGCGCCGACACCTTTAGGCGAACCCTGGACATACGTAACGGCCACCCGGCCGAATAATCTCGACCAGAGACTGTGATTAGAGGTTTTGAAGGCCTCACAACGATAATTGGACCGTTGCGCGCACATTATTAGCGCGATAAGACGCGTCCTGCAATGCTTGATATATCAAGGTTTTCATGCTGCGATAAATAGCTAGCTATCATGCTGAAATAAATTCAGCATGACGGTAAGTCTGATATGTGACAGGAAGAAAAACTATTCAATTATACAAACTCCGTCATCCTGAATTTATTTCAGGATAACAAGGATAGGAGCATTGATGGTCGCCTGTTATGCTAAAACAAGTTCCGCATAACGCACGGATGGATTCAGAATGACCGCCAGAATGGACTGAAGGTTCGCATTAGCTTGCTTCGCTATTTCATTCCTCGCAATGACGAAAGTAAGTTTTTGTTTAGGAAGTTATACTGAGATATGAGGCATCATGGATAGAGCAAAGTGCTATATTATGACGCTATCGTAAAAAATATATAACCTGAGGATATGTGGGATTATAGCATGACATATGATAAATAATATGCCACTTTGTCATCGAACATTATGCAATTATTTGTAGAGTTAGAATATATTGAATTATGAAATAACATTGTTAATATTTTTAGTACCATAATAGGACTTATAGTAAAGATTAGCGATATATATTATAATATCGCATATATATAATTAGCAGGCTTTATTTAATAATCTAGGCTAAAGTACTGATAATTATAGTAGAAAATTTTCTTTAAAATAATGATATAGATAATATTCCTTCTCCAACAATCAAATCCTTAAAAAAAAATATTGTAGTTTCATCTCAAAGCTATTTATTTTAACAGACAATGGTTAGTATCTGTATTTTAATGAATAAAAAGACACCACATATGCCTAAACGCTCAGTCCTTATGATTACATTCAACTTTCCGCCTTTTGCCATGCCCGGTGCAGTTAGAACAGGCGCATTAGCAAAACATTGGGCAGAACAAGGCTGGGATGTGCATATCATTTCAGTGAAAGACAATCGGTCCGCAGGGCTTCATAAAGCTATTAGACATAAGAATATATATGCACAATTTATCGATTTCGATTCTGATAATTCAGAGTCTATCGATGCAAACCTTCCTGATTCCAAAGGCAAAGATACAGAGCCTAGCGGTATAAAGACTCCGCGTACTAGTACATTACCAGCCAGTGCCTTGCGTCGTTTTTTATGGGCTCTTAGTGCTATACCTGATCGTTTTTATCCCAAATGCTCAAATCGTGTTGTGGAACAGGCGATTAAGGTGGTGAGAGAAATTAACCCTGATTTTATTTATTCTTCTGCCCCACCCAATTCCGCACATATAGCAGCCGCCAAAGTCAAAGATGCCACGGGTCTGCCTTGGATTTGTGAGCAAAGAGATTTATGGATTGACAATCCTTACAATCATACCAATCTTATCAACCGAATGTTAAGCAATAGAATTGGTAAAGCCACATTACAAAAGGCCAATGCCTTTATATGTGTTACTGACCATGCTGCAAAAATGACAAGAAAAGCATTTTCAGCCCCTGTTGCTCTTGCCTATAATGGTTTTGATCCGCAAGAGTTTAAAATCGATCAAAATGCACAAAAACCATATGATTCAGAGCGGTTGACTATTATTCATGCTGGTATAGTTTATGCTGAACGCCGTGACCCAAGCGCATTATTTGCAGCTATTGCTCTTTTAAGTCCAGAAGAAGCAGCTCAAATCAGAGTAATTTTTTTCCATGATGAATTTACATATGCATCACAACTGGCAGAAAAATATGGCATAATGGATTCTGTTGAGTTTCGTGGTTTTGCCCCACGTGAAGAGATTCTAGCATTAGAACGCGCGGTAGATATATTATTATTATGTCGTTGGAATGACCCTCGCGATGATGGGATTATACCAGGAAAAGTCTTTGAATATATTGGGGCACGCCGCACAATCTTAGCTATAGGTTCAGAAGGCGGAGAAGCCAGCGATATTATTCGTAAGGGTAATTTTGGCTATATCTCTAATAATCCCAAACATATTGTAGAGCAATTGCGTTTGTGGTTAGAGGCCAAAAAACAAGCAGGGGGGCGTCTACCTGATCTGCCAAAAGAGCCAACACAAGATTATAAACGTGACAAACAATTTATAAAGTTGGATCATTATATTGATGATATTCTTGGTAATACAAACACAGAATAAAATAGCTGATCAATCCTGAAATATTAATATGTACCTTATTCCTTGTAATAGCGGTGCACCGATTATTAGCTATCATCACTCCCATATAACCCTTGTAATTCATATGAAAATATTTCACTCTGAGAGTATTATTTCTATGTGAATAGAAATTCAGCAACCGTGCGCATAGGCTCTTTCTATAATACTATTTTACAGGTCTAACACTAGGGTAATATCGCAACAGTCTCTGGCTCCTAATCTCACCTTACCGCGTCCTACCTATCGTTCGTCATCCTACTCCGCCCGTCATCCTGAATTTATTTCAGGATAGCAAAATATTATAGAATATCACTCATACTCAACATTTATTGTAAATGTACCGCTGTAATTGCCGCTAGCCTGTCCTGGGTTGATGAACAATCTGGCACCAAAATCAAACGTCGCACTGCCCCCCGTAAGTGCCAAAACTGTCCCTGAACCACTGGGCAAAGAAGGTTCAACCCGCATAGGAGCGCCTGGGCCTGTTAATTCAAAATCAGTTTGATAACTGATACGAACCAGAGCATCTGAACCCGATAATGATATGCGTGACATAGAATAGAGTCCAGTACAGGTTATTGCAGAACTACAATCGCGCGTGCCTGCAGATGGCGACAATTCTACAATACCGCCAATGTTGCTAGTGGTTATTTTCCCAAAATCTAATTCTAATTGAACGGAAAATTCTACTTCCTCTATGATGGTCACATTGACTGACCCTGTATCGCTTTGCGCTGCTGCTGGTACACATATTGCACTGACCATAACGCATAATATTCCCAGAGAATATTTAAACCCAGCCGCCTTAATTTTAGAAAGTAACACTACTTTTCCTATTATATCAAATCCATTGCGCAGACAATCATATGTATAAAACTGTAAAATATCACTGAAGCTATTGGTTAATATTTTATAGCAGCTAAAATTTAGACATTATTCCTCTATATATCAGCCCAAAATTTATTATCCACACCAGCTTTCTCTGCGGCCTTTCCATCGATGTGCTAGGCCCTCTCCAATTAAAATATCGCCCAGATTAGTTCCTTTACGTTCTACTATACGCAAATAACGACCATAATAGTCTTTATCACGCGGACCATGCATTAGAGTGAAATTCCCATCATTCAATAATTCAAACAGACGCGATTTTGCGCGCTTACCAAGAGCCAATTCTCGCGCACATTTAGGACGCGAAATCTCTGGAGTATTAATATTGGAAATACGAATTTTTCGACCTCTGTACCAAAATGTATCACCATCCACTACGCAATTTATGCGCGGTAATCTGTCACAATAAGTGAAATCGGCACGCTCTATATCCGTAATAAATAAGAGGAAGAATAGCATATCCTCGGATATATCGAGGCCGTTAATTGAGACAAATTTATATCTATCCATTATGGTAGGAATATATCTATATTATATAATGATCCTCTAGGATTAAAGGCCTAAAGATATGATAATTTGATCAAATTTGGATCAATCATCTTGCGGAATAGTCTGGTGTGGTTCGCGTATACGATCTCTAACCCTATTTGATTGATTATTTTGATTCTGTATTATGCGCGGCGGATGCGGCGCTGTTTGTCTATCATTCTGTACGATTTCTCGCTGCCTAGGAGGAGGATTAATCTGCCTGGGTTGGTTATTATTTTGTCTAGGCAATCTGGTTCGTTCTTGCCTATTTTGAGGTGGCCTCGCATTATCACCATCCGATCGTCTTGCCTGTCGTCGTTCATTTCTGCGATCATGTCTCTCGCTTCGCTGTGCAACACCTGTATCATCACGCTGATCACGCCGTACTTGGCGTCTCTCTTGACGATTCCCAAAACGGTCATGTCTATCATTGTCTCTACGATCCACGCGGTGAAGGGCGCGGCCTCTATTATCCCTTACATAGCGCTTTCCATTACGCTCGCTCCATGGGAAACTGCGTAGCCTATAACCGCTATAACTACGCTTTGAAAAACGGCTTTGGAAATATTGCTGACGCTTGCGCCCCCAATATCCCAAATAATAATCATTCATACGATAACGGCGGCCTGCATCATCAAAGATAAAGAAGCCAAATCCTGGATAATAAAAATCCTGATGCCAACCGCCGCCATATCCGAAATTAGCAAAACCATATTCTAAATCACAGCCATGATAAGCATCATATTCATTATAAGGATCGCAATATTGATCATCAGCATATGCAAAATTATTTTGACTATAACCATCACTATAGGCGCATGCCGATAAACTCATGAGAGCCAAAGGTGCGACAACCATATTTTTCAGATTAATTTTCATATAATTACCCCGCCTCAATTCATCTGCAAAACAAATATTTTATGTCTCATCCAAACACATGATCCACTGATGCTATTTTTCGTAAAAATATTTACACAGATTTGATTGAATTGAAACTGAACGGCGTTGACTATATTCATTAACAGACGTAAAAGTTTAATTGATTGATTAAAAATAGGACTGCACCATGGCATTAGCACATACCGAACAAGCCAATCCGCATTGGGTGAAACGATCAAAAGCTGATGAATTATCCCATATCCCTGGTGATATGGGATGGCCTATCATCGGCACTACCATTGAATTATTGAGAGACCCCCGTGCTTTTGGCCTAAAGATGATAGAAAAATATGGATCTGTTTATAAAACCAACAGCTTTGGCGGCATCAACATCGCCATGATGGGCCCTGATGCCAATGAATTGGTTTTATTCAACAAAGATAAGATTTTTTCTAGCGAGCAAGGATGGGGGCCTGTCCTTAATAATCTATTCCCGCGCGGCCTCATGCTCATGGATGGTGACAAGCACCGTATGGACAGAAAAACTCTATCCGTAGCTTTTAAACCTGCCCCCATGAAACATCATTGCGAAGTTTTAAACGAAGGTATTTCAGAGGGTGTTACAGCTTGGCAGGGCAGAAGTTTCAAATTTTATAATGCGATCAAAAAATTATCGCTCGATACGGCGGCATCCTCTATCTTGGGTATCCCATGGGGACCAGAGGCCGATAAAATCAACAAGGCCTTTGTCGATGAAGTACAAGCATCGGTCGGCGTCGCACGCTCGCCTATTCCATTCACAAAAATGTGGCGAGGGATGCGAGGACGCAAATATTTACTTGAATATTTTACCCCGCAAGTGGCCGAACGCCGCGCCAAAGGTGGCAATGATATTTTCACACAAATCTGCCTCGCCAAAGATGAGAATGGCGAATTGCTGAGCGAAGATGAAATTGTCGATCATCTCAATTTTTTGATGATGGCGGCGCATGATACCATCACCTCATCGGCAACAAGTTTGATTTATTATCTCGCTAAAAATCCAGAGTGGCAGGATAAATTGCGCGAAGAATGCCTTGAAATATCGCCCGCTGGGCAACCCGTGCAATATAGCGACTTGGGCAAAATGACCCTGACAGAAATGGCCTTTAAAGAAGCATTGCGCCTGATACCGCCTGTGCCATCGATGCCGCGCCGTGCCCTAAAAGATTTTACCTTTCGCAATCATTTTATCCCCGCTGGTACGAACATCGGGATTAGCACTAGCTATGTTCATTTAATGGAGGAACATTGGCCAGAGCCTGGTAAATTTGATCCATTGCGTTTCACACCCGATAAGGTGCAGGCGCGTCATAAATATGCATGGGTTCCCTTTGGCGGCGGCGCGCATATGTGCTTGGGGCTACATTTTGCCTATATGCAGATTAAAATCTTGGTGCACGCCATGTTAACGCAAAACCGCATTATAGTACCCGATGATTATGAACCCAAATGGCAAGCTTTTCCAATACCGCAACCGCGCGATGGACTGCCGATTACGCTGGAGCGGCTTTAAATATTTTTATAGATCATTAATTTAGCGACTTTTTTGTGGAAAAATTCTGCTTTCCATAATGCAAGTGATTCTAATTCAATAGGTTTTAGAAACCTCACAACATCTGATCTAGCGGCATCCCAATTTATCCGATCAATTTTTTCAATCAACGCTTTTTCCAGCCACTCTGATGTAACGTTCAAATTCTCTACCCCCGACCAAGGACCTGTTTGATAAAGCGCCGCTTGCAATAATTTCATATTAGGAAATTCACTACGAGCGATATACCAATTAAAGTCGTACCAATCACGTCCAGCCAAATAGCCGCGGCAGAGCAAAGCATGGATTTTTAGAGCAAAATTAGATGATAGATTTTGGTGGCGAACCTCAAAATCTAGAGGAAAGTCCAAATCACTATAGGATTCTTGAGAATATTGAGGGGGATTAATATCCACCTCCAGTTTAATTACTATCTTTTTGCGGCAGTCACGATTTGATATTCTCAAATCAAGTTGATTGAGGATAGAATTATCCTTGAGCATAGTTTTTTTTATGCTCCCATTCATCTCCTCTTTGGGCAGTATCTCATTGAAAACTCCATATTCCTCAAATGTTTCTGATAATGATCCTGCATATTTGTTCCAATTAAAGTCAGGATCTGAATCCTGCAAAATAAAATCTAAATCTTCTGAAAATCGGGGTAAACCATAGAGGATCCTTAAACTTGTTTCTCCTTGAAAAAGAGCCTTTTGAAAAAAGCCTGCGCGCCACAGAGCATATAATGCAATTTCTTGCATAATCTCTTTGATAGCATTTTCTTCCTCTATTGCAGTTTGAGGATTATATTTTTTCATTCTTTGTTGGATAAGATCAATCATAATGATATTTTCTCAGCACTAAGACTATGCTCGAACTTTTCTAGAAACTCATTCGCCTTTTTATGCTTATATAAATTTTTCAAAGCTTTAAATTCTCTCTTTTTGATGTGCAGGTAATGCTCTGGATCAATCCTCAAGCCATCTTTCAACCACCCCAAACCCTGCCATTCAATTTTTTTATACGCTACCAAATCCATAAGCGCACGTAGTGGTGAAGCCATCAACCATGTCTGGTTATTTTCATACACACGGTGCACGCCTTCTAAGAAGCTAATTCGATTGATAGCAAGCGGCGAAAATGAATAATGTCCAAAAATTGGGTGCATATATTCTTTCGATTTTCTACCACCTTTAACACTGACCGTTGAATATACAGCTTCGGGAATCCATCCGTGATAGGATAGCGCAGACTCCATAGAAATATAACTACCTGGACATAGGGCTTGGGCAATATAAAAAGGAAGAATATCATGAGTTCGGTTATTATTAGCAACAACAAATAAACCGCGCTTAATTCTAATCAACGATCCTTCTTTAACGGCACGTTTGATATAGCTATAACGTCCATCAACACTACGCTCCAACATACGGTCAATCTGTTTGTCGGTTAGAATATATTTATGAGTTAACGCATCATTATTAGGTTTAAAGATCATCGCATAAAATTCCAAATACTGTCATTATTTGACAGTTACTGGAATTTTATATATATTGCAATTATTAATATATTTTTGTTGTCACCCACTATTTCTTAACGCCGTTGCAATCGCGTTAATCGAGAGCTGAATGCCTTCTTTGATTTGCGGGTCATTTTCCCCTGCTCTATGACGTTTCATCAGCTCAATCTGCAGCAAGTTCAGCGGCTCTATATAGGGCAGACGAAGGCCAATGCTATTGAACAAGGGTTGGTTATGTTCGAGTAAATGATTTTGTCCCGTAATAGAAAGTAGCTCATCATGCGTCTGTCCCCAAGCGCTGTGGATTTCCGAAAATATGGGTTTCGCAATATCTTGATCAACCACTAATTCCGCATATTTTGCGGCTATACCCATATCAGATTTTGCCAACACCATTTCCATATTGGCCAATACCGATTGGAAAAAGGGCCAACGCATCGCCATATCTTTGAGCATAACCTTATCTTCAAATGCCGCCAAAGCTTGGCCCGTGCCAAACCAACCAGGCAGCATGACGCGCGCTTGCGCCCAGCTAAACACCCAAGGAATAGCGCGCAAATCTTGAATCTTATTGGTCTTTTTACGGCTTGATGGACGCGACCCAATTTTTAGATTGGCTATCTCTGCAATCGGCGTCGTCTGGCGGAAAAAGCTGTTAAAGTTTGGATTATCATAGACCAATGTGCGATAATATTTATACGCATTAGCCGAAATCTTACTCATTGCTTCGTGAAATTCATCAAAGCCTTTTTCATTGATCGGCTGTGTGTCGAGTGAACTTAATAGAGTTGCACTGGCGATCGCCTCTAAATTTTGTGATGCTGTTTCCGATGTCCCATATTTAGCAGCAATCACCTCGCCTTGTTCGGTAATACGAATGCGCCCTTGAACCGTACCCGCAGGCTGTGCGTTAATCGCGCCAAATGCGCTACCGCCGCCGCGCCCAACAGCACCGCCGCGACCATGAAAAAGCTGCATTGCAATGCCTGCTTCTTCAAATATCTCGGCCAATATACTGCTCGCTTGATATAGTCCCCAAGTCGAAGTGATATAACCGCCGTCTTTATTGCTGTCAGAATAGCCAATCATCACCTCTTGATGGTCATGCCCTGCCAAAACAGATTTAATTTCTGGTAGCGCCAAATATTCGCGCATCACATCGGGTGCATTTTCCAAATCTGCCACCGTTTCAAACAGAGGTACCGCCATGATAGAGCTGCGCGCGCCAGTATCGCTCATTTGATAAACGCCAACTTCTTTGAGAAGCAAATAGACCTCCAGCATATCAGATACTGTCTCACCATTACTAATTACATAATAGCTAATAGCCCGATCACCAAAGCGTTTTTGCGCCGCAGCAGCAGCGCGAATGATATTCATTTCTTTGGTCGTATCTTCGGAAAACTCCTGCCAAGGCGTTGTTAGCGGCCTGTTATGCGATAATTCTTTGCGCAATATAATTGTGCGCTCTTCTTCTGATAGCGATAAATAATCATCCGTAATCCCAGCACTTGCCAGAAGCTCAGCGACAGTTTTTTCATGGATCTTGCTATTTTGGCGCATATCTAAAGATGCCATATGAAAGCCAAAAACCTCTATCGAACGAATTAAACGGCCCAAAGCTCCCTGCCCCGCCAAAGCACCGCCGCCAAAGCTTGCCAATCCATTAGCGATAGCGGCCAAATCACTCCGTAATTGTTCAGCAGTCTCATAGGCTTTCGCTTCTATGGGAGATGGGCGCGATGAACGTTTCCCAGTTAATTGCAAGCATGTGGCATCAAGGCGCGCATAGATACCCGATAAAGCGCGCCTATATGGTTCATCTTCACGGCTGGGTGCATCATCACCGCTTATCTCTGCCAAATACGCCACTTCATCGCTAATATCGGCTATATCAGTGGAAATACTCAGCTCGGCGCCCAAATTATGCAGCGATTCCAGATAATATTCTAATGCCGTAGCGCTAGAGCGCTCCAATGCCATAGTCAGTGCCTTTGCATCGACAAATGGATTACCATCGCGATCGCCGCCAATCCAACTACCCATAGCAAGGAAACTCGGGATGCGCTTGCCCAATATCCTCTCCCAACGGGCGTATAATTTGGGCAGTGTAGGCAAAAATACATCACGGCCATAGGTGCGCGCATTTTCAACCTCATCAGCAACAAAGAGCCGCGTATTACGCAGCGGACGCGTTTGCCACAATAATGCTATTTGGCGGAAAATTGCGTCATCAATTATGTCACCATATTCAGTGACCTCATAGCCTTTATCTTTTAATGCCATAAGCGTAGCAATATGGTTTTTATGATCGATCATGCTTTTACGGCGCACTTCGGTAGGATGGGCTGTTAAGACAGGCATAATCTTCGCTTTACCCAAAAGCTCAATAATATCGTCTTTGTCGACGCCATGCGATGATAATTCCTCAATGGCTTCAGCCACAGTAGCGCCGTCCTCTTGCTCTACCCCTTGACGGTCTTCGGCCAAATTTGCGAGCATAGAAAAAAGCATAAAACCACGTACAAAATTTATTGTATCATCTAAGTTTAGAGCACTCAAACCAGAATCAACGTCATCATTATCGCTTCCTAATAATCCATTATTACGGCGGAAACGATCAACGCTAGTGGCCCGAATATATTCCGTCTGGCGATAGATATTTTCACCACCATAAGCTTTTATGACATCACCAAGCATTTTCCCCAAAAATTTAATATCAGGGTTTTGTGCAATTGTAGGCTTTGTATCATTCATCTTATTGTGCTTTCTGGGGAGATATAGTGTAAATTAAATAATATGCATGTATCAGCGATTAGCCAGTGAACTGCTTAAATTATTGAGGAATTGGTTTTGTGTCTCTACATCGGTTTGAATAAGTTTTTGGAGCTGCAACAATCGATCAATATTCTGATTCGGTGCTTTATTATCTAGTTTAGCAAATATAATTTCATCAAGTGCGCTTAGAGACTTGAGCGAGAGCGCACGGGTACGTTCTAGTCTTGAGATTGCAACATGAGCTGTAGACCAATTGTCGCTGCCAAATTCCGTATTCAGAGCATTTCTAACGCTCAATTGCACATTGGATGACTGCGCAGCAAAATTAGAATCAGCCTTATTATGAGTTTTCCATATCATTTCAACCTCATCATCCAAGCCTAAAGCTATATCATTTCTATCTAAATTATCAGACGTTATTATCGAATCAACGTTAGCGCCAATACCAGCTTGCGCGCGCATTTCCTCTAATGATATTTCAAATGCGCGTTTGTTTAGAGATGGTGCATCAACCAATGTCCCTGCGCACGCACAGAGCATGGATAATGAAGCCGAAATTGCGAAATATAAAATTGCTCTTTGCATAGCCATTATCTACGATCAGTGGCGCATTGCTGCAAGTGTCATCTTTGGTTTATTGGTATAGATTGAAACTGAAAAACACCTTATATGCTCTACACTAATATCTACCGTTGCAGTTGCTCGCAAAAGCTTGCCAAGAAAATAGCTATAAATATCGAAATTATGCGCAAAACCGTTGACAAAATAGATATGATGGCTTAGCTGGCCGCTTTCCATCATGATGTATCGGGAATCATCGTTCCGTTCACAACATAGTGGAAACTTGTGATTTCAGGGATACTCCCATGAAACATAATGCTGAATGAAACGGATGAATTAGGCCATGTTCGCTATTGTGCGCACTGGCGGCAAGCAATATCGCGTAGCCGCTGGAGATAAAATTGCAGTCGAAAAACTGCCTGGAGAAGCTGGCGACACTGTGACGCTGGATGATGTATTGCTTGCTGGTGACGGTGGCGAAATAAAAGACAGCAAGGGCCTAGCGGTTTCTGCTGAGATTATCGCCCAAGAGCGTAGTGAAAAAGTGGTTGTTTTCAAAAAACGGCGCCGGCATAATTATCGCCGTAAACAAGGTCATCGTCAGTCGATCACCTTGCTTCGCATTACAGCAGTTGGCAAAGATGCCCCAAAAAAAGTCGCTGCGAAGAAAACAGAGACTGTGAAAGCAGCAAAAGAAGGTAGCGCTGAAGCTCCTAAAAAAGAAGACGCCAAGCCTGCGGCTAAAAAAGCTGCAGCCAAAGCCGATGCTAAAGCAGCCCCGAAAAAAGCAGCAGCTAAAAAAGCTCCTGCCAAAAAAACGACAAAGAAAGATAGCTGAGCCAATCGGTTCGCTGATATAGGAGTTACCCATGGCACATAAAAAAGCAGGTGGTTCGTCAAACAATGGACGCGATTCAGAAGGTCGCCGTCTTGGTGTGAAAAAATATGGTGGCGAATCTGTATTGGGCGGTAATATTATCGTCCGTCAACGCGGTACGAAAGTATATCCAGGTAGCAATGTTGGTATGGGTAAAGACCATACATTATTTGCTCTCACCGAAGGCAAAGTGCGATTCCACTCCGGCAAATTGGGCCGTAAATATGTCTCAGTTGATGGTCTGGCAGTCGCAGCCGAATAAGGACAACATAGGGTTGTCCGAGAGGATGACCCCAAAATCATTTACATAAATGATAGCTTAGGGAAAGGATCACACCGCTCCCTTTATTTTTGTTCATTTTAATTCTCCCTAGAACAGCCCTAACATCATTGGCCTATTGTCTGCCTAATGTTATATGGCTGTAATATCATATGGCTGTAATAATAGCGTCACTTATCAAGCTTAAGGGCGCCATAAGGAGAATATCATGTTCGCACGCACAGATAGATTATTATTAAGACCCGTTTGGAACGAAGATGCTGCTGTATTAGTAAAAGCTATCTCTGATGAGGCTATTGTGCGTAATTTAGCAAATGCGCCTTGGCCCTATACCATTAAGGATGCCAAGGAATTTATTGCCATAGACCATGATAAACGCACACCAAATTTCATGCTAATACGGCGGACCAATGGAATATCTCAACTCATTGGGTCATGCGGTATTGCCAAATTTAACGATAAGATAGAAATCGGATATTGGATCGCCCGAAACCATTGGGGGTTAGGTTATGCTACTGAGGCCGCAAGAGCCGTTTTAGAAGTCGCTTATAGCCTTGGTCACACCCAAATTTATGCAGGATATTTTGCTGATAACCCTGTATCAGGCCATGTGCTTCGTAAATTAGGGTTTGTTCAATCGGGTTCTATCGTCTCAAGATATAGCAGAGGGCGCGACGAGAAGGTAGATATGATACCGATGCTTATAAATGACTTAGCAAAGACATTAGAAATGAATGAGCGAGAGGGGGGATGCAACATAATGATGCGTCCCCCCGCTTATTATGATTCATATTATCATGATGAAAAATCGTTTGGAGCCACATTCAAAACGGTAGCTTAAATCATTTCAGCAACTTTTGTTTTTGACGGGTTTCGTATCCATCATAAATACGCTCTCACCAGAGAGTATTTTTGGAGAAATATTCAATTTAGGCTGCAATGTCATCTTTTCGTGGAGATTCTTTTCTTTGCACAATAAATTTACCAAGAACATCATTAATGTCTACAATCATAGTGAATTGACTATCGCCTGCGGCAATCAAATGACGATCATCCACAGACCATGGATGGAAATTGACTCTGTAAAATGTAGCCCAAGGTCTGGCGCATCTTCTGAGTAAGCCCCCTTTTTTTAACCCATAATACATCATGGCAAAAAATGCGCTAATTTTACTATATCCATCTTGCTGCAACAAATGAATCTGTGCCGACAGACGATTAGATAAGAAGCGATAGGATATAAGTGTAAAAAATAGCGTTCTATTAGCCCAACGGCGCAAGGCGGACCAATCTTTGGTAACTTCTAGCCACACATTATAAGCAACTGCTTTATGTTCAATCTCCTCGGTCGCATGCCATAACCACATTTTACGCAAATGCATTTCTGCTCCCGCTAAATGTCTCTCATCCGACAATATTTCAGCAGATATAATTGCAGTTAAATGTTCCATGCACATTGTCATTTGCAGACGAAATAAATCATCGCGTAAATTTAATTTTTTCACCAAATTGATTATATCTTTTTCAACAGATTTAAATTCATAACCTGCATCGATCATCCCACGATTAAAAGCCAGATGCTCACGGCTATGGTTTAATTCTTGTTGAACAAATGCATTAATCTCTTTGCGCATTTGTTCATTTACCTTATCACGCCAAGGCTTTAAACTGTCGATCATAAAGACTTCTGCGTGCGGAAATGAAATAGATAGGCTGTTAAAAAATGCTGTCGCTACAGGGTCATTATTCACCCAGTGCCGCCGCACTAGTACAGGACGGTTCATACGAAATTTTCTAGGATTCAGTTCAGGGCTCGCATAATTATTAGATAATATAGCAAATAATGATTTAAATTGTTCCCAGATATTAGTCATACACATTTACTACTACTAACCGATAAATATATGATGTATGCTGATGGTTAATATTATATTGTAAGTTGAAAAAATGACAAAAGCAAAACGCTTATCTCCTCAAGAAAGCAGAGAAATAGCATTAGAAGCGGCCAAGACGCTATTGATAGAAATGGGTCCACAAGCTGTGACGTTAAAAGCTGTCAGTACCCGTATTGGAAAAACACATGCTAATTTATTGCATCACTTTGGGTCGGCTTCTGGTTTACAAAAAGAATTAGCTGCATATCTGTGCGGTTCAATATGCGATAATATCAGTATTGCCGTTACCAAAATGCGCGCTGGTAAGCTAGCTGAGCGTGATCTAGCGGATATGATCTTTGATGCATTTGACCGAGATGGCGCTGGGGCTCTCGCATCTTGGATGCTTTTAACAGGCAATGAAGACGCGCTTAATCCTATCGTTCAGGTCATTCATGATTTGGTAGAGCAAATTATCCAAGACAATAATGAATATCAAGAAAATGATATGCTAATACGCAAAGATACTTTGCAATTGGTATTATTATCAATGGGCGATGCTCTATTAGGCAGACCGTTAGCAGCTTCATTAGGACTACCAAGGGATACAGCCCGAAAAATAGCGGAATCTATTTTGGAACAAAAGTTTGAAGATATAAAATAACATGCCTAATCTATCTTATTTGCTTTTCTTTCATAGCTGGTCATATAGTCATTAGAGCGTTACGGAGAATTTATGCATTTTTTAGACCAAGCAAAAATCTATGTTCGTTCTGGCGCAGGTGGCCCTGGGGCTGTGAGCTTTCGACGCGAAAAATATATTCAATATGGTGGCCCTGATGGCGGTAATGGCGGCAAAGGCGGCGATATAATATTCGAGGCCGTTGCTGGTCTTAATACATTGATCGATTTTCGTTACGCACAACATTTCAAAGCACAACGCGGCATTCCGGGATCTGGCCGTGATCGCACGGGTGCTGGCGGTAGTGATCTGATTATAGAGGTTCCCGTTGGCACACAGGTTTTGGCAGATGATGACGAACGTAGCTTACTGATTGATATGACCAGAGAAGGGCAAAAAGTTACCTTTCTACGCGGCGGTGATGGCGGACGCGGCAATGCGAGTTATAAAAGCTCTACCAACAGAACACCGCGCCAACACGGCCCAGGACATCCTTATGAAGAATGTTATGTCTGGTTGCGCTTAAAATTATTAGCTGATGCGGGATTAGTGGGTCTGCCCAATGCTGGTAAATCCACTTTCATTAATGCAGTAACGAACAGTAAGGCAAAAGTTGGGGATTATGCTTTTACAACCTTAAAACCGCAATTGGGTGTAGTCAGCCATAAAGGCCGCGAATTTGTGTTGGCCGATATACCAGGGCTAATAGACGGCGCATCCGAAGGTGTGGGGGTTGGAGATCGCTTTTTGGGACATATTGAGCGTTGCGCTATATTAATCCACCTCATTGATGCCACAGGCGATAATCCAGTGTCTGCTTGGAAAATAGTTACCAAGGAGTTGGAGCAATATGGTGCTGATTTAGACAAGAAACCGCAAATCTTAGTATTGAACAAAGGAGACTTACTGGGACAAGAATTAATGGATGATGTGGCCCAGCAATTACGCGATGCAGGTGCAAGCGATATTATATCTATATCAGGCGCAACGGGCGATAATATCGGTGCGGTATTAGACAAAGTTCTTGAATCCCTTCCTAGTTTAAGCAGTGTAGAAGGTAGCAAATCTGAGCCATCGCCCATCGGTACATCAAAATCTATATCACAAAGCGCAAGTGATGAGGAATTAGAGCAATGGTCACCGATCTAGGGGCTACTGAGCTCAGAACCAATATTTTAGAAACAGCAAAACGTATTGTTGTAAAGATTGGGTCATCACTTTTAGTTCAATCAGATGGTTCTCCCAACAGCAGATGGTTGCTGACGCTCGCCGATGATATTGCCAAATTGCGCGCACAAGGCAGTGATGTCATAATCATTAGCTCAGGAGCGGTAGCATTAGGCACCAAGAAATTAGACCTTGATAGCCGCGAAAGCCTAACCGCATCACAAGCATGCGCAGCTGTTGGGCAAATTAATCTCGCAAGATTATGGACGGATATGCTGCAAACGAAGGAATTAATCGCGGCTCAAATATTGTTGACGCTGGATGATTTAGAAGATCGAAGGCGCTATTTAAATATCTCTTCCACGCTGGAGAAATTAATCCAAACGGATGCTATTCCTATAATTAATGAAAATGACAGCGTCGCCACCGAAGAAATTCGCTATGGTGATAATGATCGTTTAGCAGCGCGTGTTGCCCAAGCCTGTAATGCCGACTGTATCATATTATTGTCCGATATTGATGGATTATATGATCGCTCACCCAATGATAATGATGCAAAAATAATCTCTGACATTTATAAAATTGATCATACGATATTAGACGTAGCGCAAGGCGCAACATCCGATGTTGGAACAGGGGGTATGGTTTCTAAAGTTGAAGCCGCGCAAACAGCAATGAGCAGTGGTATTGATATGATTATTGCATCGGGCAAAAAAGAACATCCTCTATCAGCTATCCAAAAAGGTGAAGCCCATAGCCTTTTTCACAAACAAGAAAACATTGCCGAAAAAGGTCAGAAGAAATGGCTCAATGGCCGTTTGCATGCGCAAGGCATGCTCTATATTGACGAAGGCGCAGTGCAAGCTCTATCCCATGGTGCGAGCTTATTAGCAGTTGGCGTAAAAGGATATGATAGAGAGTTTGTAAGGGGTGATGTCGTTGAAATCATAGGTCCAAATGACAGATTAGTAGCGCGCGGTTTAAGCGAATATGATGCGCACGAAATTGCTTTGATCATGGGAAAAGGTAAAGAAGAAATAGCGCAGATATTATCCTATACACCGCGTGGTGCATTGGTCCATCGCAACCATATGGTAATGCTATGACCAAAAAGATAGTAGCAGTTACAGGTGCAACCGGATTTGTTGGCAGCATAGTCTTGCAGCAATTACAAGACATGGGATATGGTATTCGGGCGCTAACGCGCAAAGAACGTGAGCCCGTGATAGGCGTAGAGTGGATTGAGGGCGCGCTAGATAATCAAATATTATTGGAAAGATTGTGCGATGGCGCAGATTGTTTAATCCATATTGCTGGCGTAGTTAATGCCGCTAATAAGGCTGGATTTGAAACTGGTAATGTTGATGGAACAGCAGCAATAATTAAGGCCGCTAAATCACAAAATATAAAACGGTTTATCCATATTTCATCCCTATCTGCACGTGAACCTCAATTATCAAACTATGGGGCGAGTAAAGCCAAGGCCGAGAAATTAGTTGGAGCCAGTATGCTGGATTGGACCATCATCCGTCCTCCTGCTATATATGGGCCTGGTGATATGGAGATGCTTGATCTGTTTCTCATGGCACGAAAAGGATATGTGATAATGCCGCCAAAGGGCCGTGCTTCCTTCATTCATGTCGAAGATTTAGCGCGGCTCATTATCGCTCTTATACCATCGCATGAGGATGCTACGGCGCAAATATTTGAATGCGATGACGGAGTTAAAGGGGGCTGGTCACATGATAGTTTCGGCCGTGCCATTGGTGCGGCTATTGATAGACAAGTTTCAGCCATAAATGCACCAAAAATAATGCTAAAAATTGGCGCTATATTTGATCGAATATTACGCGGTAAAAGGGCAAAATTAACCTGGGACCGTGCTAGCTATTTATCACATCCCGACTGGGTTATAAATAGAACCAATGCCCCATCACCTGCACTCTGGAAACCTGCGATAGAAACGCGCCAAGGCCTAAAAGATACAGCGCGCTGGTATCGTAAAAACAGCCTTATTCACTAATATAGCAAAGACTCTTCGATAGGTACCAAACTTGCTATCGAAGGAAAGATAGATTGCGCTAAAGGAATCGCATCATTACAAAAGGCACATTCGGCGCTTGATCTTCCTATATGCCAATGAGAATGACCGCAAGATGGGCAATGATTCACGCTATCGGCATAATATAATGGGATAGCAATACGATGTAATGGCGATTGCGCATTTGGTTTCATAAAATCTATATTATTCATATACATATTACACCTCATTTAGTTGATCTTAGATTATAGAAGGGCGATCAACTGTTGCTTTCTATCGATAGGTTGAAAGAATAGGGATGAACCATTTCTGAATTATCTTGCAATATTCTGTTAATTAATTTAATTATGATATCATATTTATATCGGAGAAAAATATGAACATAGAGAATCAAAGCGCATCTGGCGCTCAAATATTAAATATAACCGATGAATTTCCTGCCAAGGTTCAGAACGGCTATACTATGTTATTGGTCTTATTGCTGGGCTTAATCGCAACTATCGCTTCTGTATTTTTAATAATCAGCATTAAAGCCGCTGGCCTACCCATACTCATTCTTACGGGTTTTTTCACATTATTCATTAGCGCAGGCTTTTACTTTCTCGGCCCCAACCAAGGCGCCGCTATCCAACTATTCGGTACCTATAAAGGCACGGATAGGGTTAGCGGTTTGCGTTGGAGGTTACCGTGGCTCAGCAGGGTAAAAATCTCTGTGCGTGTCCATAATGTAACGTCCGAAACCGTAAAGGTGAATGATTTGCGTGGTAATCCCGTCGAAATTGCCACAAATGTTGTGTGGCGCGTTACCGACACGGGCAAAGCCTTATTCGATGTCGAACATTATGACGAATTTGTTGATATTCAAATTGAGAGCGCAATCCGCGTCATTGGCGCACGCTATCCCTACGACAGCATTACCGATGATGAAGTGACATTGCGCGGCGATGCAGGAGAGGTAAGCGAAGAGTTGGAAAAGCAATTACAAGAGCGCGTTATGGCCGCTGGCGTGACCATTGACGAATGCCGTCTAACCCATCTGGCCTATGCACCAGAAATCGCAGGCGCAATGCTGCGACGCCAACAGGCCCAAGCCGTAGTCTCGGCACGTCAAACATTGGTCGAAGGCGCGGTGGGCATGGTCGAAACCGCGCTAGAAATGCTATCAGAAAAAGATGTTGTTGAATTGGACGATGAGCGCAAAGCGGCTATGGTGTCTAATCTGATGGTCGTATTATGCGGCGAGCGCGACACGCAACCGATCGTCAATACAGGGTCGCTCTATAATTAAAACGCAAAATAGCAAGGCGTCAGA
>CALDZL010000123.1 GCA_937944295.1 uncultured Sphingorhabdus sp. | reverse complement strand
TGATTAGCGTTCACAAAAAAACGTTTGTTTCCAATATGGTGACCCCTACGGGAATCGAACCCGTGTTTCAGCCGTGAAAGGGCCGCGTCCTAACCGCTAGACGAAGGGGCCATAGCATGTAATGCTCTGGAATGTGGCGCTAATAGGAGGAAACACGATTGTGGTCAACCCCATTTTAGCGCCTTTTATGGACAGGTCGCGATTATTATAAATGCACTTCACCCGATAAGGTTAGCTTGCGGCGCAATCGGTGGTCTTGCAGCATGCACTACTTATGCCATCGCGGCATCATCAATGTGCATTTCTGCTTTTAGCTGCGCGCCCCAATCATCAATTTTTGCACGCCCCGCCAGCCAAAAGCGCTGATCTTTACTCGCATGCAATAATGTTTGACCAAGCACGCTCTCGCCTTGACGAAATGCCATAGCCTTAAACGATGCCCCATCGCCGCCAGCCACAATAGCGCGCACATGATCTTTGCCGACTATATCGCATTTAATGATGCGCACAGGGCCAGTCACAATGCGTGGGGACGGCCAACCCATCCCATAGGGACCAGCGCCATCCAATGCGCCTACAAATGCTGGATTAAGCCCGCGCGGCGATAATATCGCATCGCATAATAAGGCTCTGCCATCCGCTGCATTGGTGACATCATGTGCCAATTTATCATTAAGCCATTCGCTTAATGCCGTTATTTTATCGGCATCCACAGTCAGTCCAGCCGCCATGGCATGACCACCGCCCGCCACCAATAATCCAGTCTCCCGAGCCCCAATGATGGCCGCGCCCAAATCAACCCCGCCTATGCTGCGGCCCGATCCTTTGCCAACGCCATCCTCATCAAGCGCAATGATGATAGAGGGCTTGCCTGTTTTCTCTTTGATGCGCCCTGCCACAATGCCGATAACACCTGGGTGCCAACCTTTGCCCGCCAAGACCACCACCGCTTGATTGGATTGCGCGATAAGCATTTCTTCGGCTTCTTCTTGTACCATAGCTTCGATGGCGCGCCGCTCTTTATTATAGTGATCGAGCTGTTGAGAAATCTCCATCGCCTCATCACGGCTCTCGGTGGATAGTAAACGCACTCCTAAATCTGAATCGCCCACACGCCCACCCGCATTGATACGCGGTCCCAGAGCAAAACCCAAGTCGCTCGCAATGGGCGCACGGTTTAGCCCGCTGACTTCGATAAGCGCCGATATGCCGACATTACCGCGCATCGCCATTACTTTAAGGCCTTGAGCGACAAAGGCTCGGTTTAGGCCTTGAATTTTGGCAACATCAGCGACCGTACCCAATGCGACTATATCGAGCAATTTCATCAATTTGGGTTCGCCGCGATTGTTAAAATAGCCACGTCCCCGCAATGTCCGCACGATGTCTGCGGCCAATATAAAGGCCACACCAACAGCCGCCAAATGGCCATGCGATGCCGCTTCATCATTTTCGTCCAAACGATTGGGATTCACTAATGCTAAAGCCTCGGGTAGTTCTGCTGCGCATTTGTGATGATCGACAACAATCACATCTAATCCTGATTGTTTGGCTTGGGAAAGCGCATCATAGGCCATGGCGCCGCAATCAACGGTGACAACTAAATCACTGCCTTGCTGTCCTAATTTAACAAGAGCCTCGCCCGATGGGCCATAACCTTCCATCAGACGGTCGGGGATATAATAGCCTGCCTCTACGCCCAAATCGCGCAGCAAACGGATGAGTAGTGCCGCGCTTGTCGCACCATCGACATCATAATCGCCATAAACAGTGATTTTCTCTTGCGCTTCTATTGCATCACATATCCGCTGTGATGCTTTTTGCATGTCTTGGAATATGGAGGGATCGGGCAGGAAAGCTCTTATGGTTGGTTCTTTATGACGCGCCAAATCTTCGCGCGGAACGCCCCGCGCCATCAATAATTGATCGGTTAGATCATCGGGCTTAAAATTGGGATCACGCGCATCTGCACCCGTGCTGCGCCAATGCCATGCTTGGCCCAATAAGGATTGTTCAATATTTAAAACGCTGGTCATAGTAAGAGGTTAGGCTCGCAGCAATTAAGCCGCAAGCCTTCATTCATGGTAATTCATAAAATTTAATTTTTACTTTTATTTTTCAAAAGCGACCGTGATGCCCAATTGGACTTCATCGGAAACCAATGGAATGGCCGTGTTAATGCCAAAGTCACTGCGTTTGATGAGCGTATCCGCTTCAAAACCAACGGTCAGTTTTTTGTTGAACGGATTATTACCAGCCCCTGTGAAAATCGCGTCTAAAACCACAGGCTTAGTAACGTCTTTAAGGGTCAAATTGCCTTCAATTTTGGCGGCATTACCGTCAACGGTCACTTTGGTGGAAACAAAGCGCGCAGTGGGGAATTTCTCTGTTTCAAAGAAATCAGCATTGTTCATATGTTTGGTGAGACCCGCACTCGCCGTGGTTAATTTGTTCACGGGTATTGTGATGTCAACCTTAGCGGCGGATAAATTGGCAGGGTCGATTTCAAGCGTTCCCGTGGAATCGCCAAAAATACCAAAATAATCATTGAAACCAAAATGATTAACCCGAAAACCAACCAAAGTATGCGATGGATCAACAGTATAAGTGCCAGCAACCACGCGGCTTGGATCAACCGAGCCTGGCAATTTGGGTGCATCTTGTTGTGCAATTACAGAGGGTATAGTTGGTGCAATCACCAATAGAGCCGCAGCAGCAGCGATAACGGGTTTACGCATATTCAGTCTCCAATCATTTACAATGTACTTGATTGAATATAGGCATTCCTTATTAATATGCAAAATAATAGCGATAAATATATTCTCATCATTTGGGACAGTATGACTGGCGGCTCCAAAGCTATGGCGCAGGCAGCAGCGCAAGGCGTTAGCACCGACACTGAAACCCCGAATCGCGTAATAATATTGCATGCGGATGATGTGAATGACACAGATATGCTGGGTGCATTGGGTTATATTTTTGTATTTCCAGAACGACTCGCCGCCATTTCTGGACCGATGAAAAGTTTTTTTGACCGCAACTATTATCCCTGCCTTGGCCAAATAGAGGCGCGGCCCTATGCGATGATGATATGCGCGGGTAGCGATGGCGAAAATGCGCTGCGCCAAGGCATGCGGATTTGTCAGGGTTGGCGCCTAAAGCCAGTGCAAAAAGCAATTATTATAAAAACCTATGCACAGACAAATGAAGAAATATTAGCGCCAAAGACCATATCAAAGGGTGATCTACAAAAATGCTATGATCTAGGGGCGCTCCTTACCAATGGATTATCCATGGGGATTTTTTAAACATATCATCCTGCATATAAACTTTAGTAATAGAAACAATTCTATAGATTTATTAGTCATAGGGTAATCTATGTATTACCAGCCTCTAAGGTCGTTAAAATATCACAGCCACTAGTCATGGCCGTGGTGCTAAAATTTATTTTAAAGGAGGAGTATGATGACCAATAAAAATTTTCTATTTCCAATTGTCTCATTGTTGGGCTGTATGATGCTGAGCGCTTGTGGTTCGGACAATGTGACAAATACGCAAGAGGCTACTCAAGAGATAAGTAATGCTGGTTTCTTTGTAGTTTCCAACAAAGCCGACACGAACAGCATATATGCATTTTCGTCCGATGGGGATGGCCAATATAGCGAAACAGGCGAATATAAAACAGGCGGTAAAGGCACGGGTGATTTGGAAATCCCAGAACTTAAAAAAGACGAAACACACCCCCTTGCTAATGGAGATGACCCATTAATCTCTGCTGGTTCTTTGGTTGCAACCGAAGATCAAAAGCATATGGTCGTTGTGAATCCTGGCGATGCCACCATCTCGCTCATGAAAAGAGAAGATAGCGGTGATATTTCCCACGTCAATAGCGTTCCAGCAACAGATTTATTTCCCATAAGCTTAGCCGTTCATGGTGATTATGTTGCTGCCGCTAGCGTTGGCGATAGCAATATGAAAGGCAGCATTGGCCTGTTTAAAATTACCGATGGCAAACTTGCTCCTGTTGCGGATAGCCGAAGAGACCTTCAAGCAAGACCTTCTACGGTCCAATTTTCTTCAGATGGCAGCTTTGTCATTGTGAATGAATTGGTTACGGGTAAGATTAAGTCATTTTCAGCTGCCGATGGGCTTTTGTCACAAGAAGCTGTCTCAGTTATTGACTCGCCGAGAGCCGATAAGCGTTTCCAAGCCATTCCGGTGGGCTTTGAAGTAAAGGCTGGTGCTGATTATGATATTTTGCTCATGTCAGAGGCTAGATTCCTAACACCAGAATTTGGTCTGCGTGAAGGAGACGGGTCGGTTAAATTAAGCCCGCTCTATTCTTGGCAAACAGGGTCTTTATCAACCTATAAATTGGCCAAAGACGGCACACTTTCCTTAATCTCTGGTGACGTCTTAACGGGCAATGCAGTTGAAGGCGGTGAATTGGCCAATTGCTGGGTTGCTCTATCACCCGATGGAAAAACTCTATGGGCGGCTAATGCACTATCCAGTTCGATAAGTTCGTTTGATATTGGAGATGATGGCGTGGCCACGTTAAGAAATGCAACCGCTTATAAAGATGAAAGCGAGAGCCTCTTCTTTGGTGATATTAGCGTGAGTGCAGATGGCAAAACACTTTATCAGCTTATCGGTAATAAAGGCCAAGTTGCAATTTTCGATATCCAATCCAATGGCGATCTAACGTTGAAACAAAGCGTTGGTGCTATGCCAGAACTTGGAACATATGGATTATTGTTAACATCATAATCATTAGGCTCAGGATTTAATAGATACTGGGCCTAAACATATTTCATAAAAAATGAGAGCGCCTAATAATGCAGTCAGTTTTTGATTGGATTATTAGGCTCATAACCCTAGGATCTTAAATCCCTTATTTTATTAGCTCTATTTGGCCTTCAAACTAATTTATAAGCTGTTGCACCCGTTTTTGTAGAATGGGAATCACATCACTTTCAAACCATGGGTTTGCCTTAAACCATCTAATATTACGCGGTGAGGGGTGCGGCAGAGGCAGATTATCGGGCCAAAATTCTTCCCAACGTTTCACCGTGTCAGTAAGGGTTTTGGATTTCCTATCTCCTACATGCCAATCCAGTGCATATTGCCCCAATATCAGTGTCAATTCTATATTGGGCAACAAATCCAGTACAGGACGTCGCCATGCGGTTTCACATTCTGGACGCGGCGGTAGATCACCACCCTTGCCCGTGCCTGGGAAACAAAAGCCCATCGGGACTATCGCAAATATATCAGAATCGTAAAACTGCGCATCACTAACGCCCAACCATTTGCGCAATCTAATCCCGCTTTGGTCATCAAATGGGCGACCTTTAACATGAGTTTTCGATCCTGGGGCTTGCCCCGCAATTAATATTTTGGCCGATGTTCCAATTTGAAATATCGGTCTTGGACCCAGTGGTAAGTCTTGGCAAATAGTACAGGCCGAAATTTTCTGTGATAGAGAGTCTACTTCATTTTTCATATTTACAATCCTCTATGGCATAACCTGCGTTCAAACGCCAAATATTGCCTTTGCCAATGAAACGGCGGTGGTTATCATCTATAGGCCTATCATTAATCACCGCACTAAAATCGCTGCATGTTTCGGGTGAATTGATAAAGTCGCTGTGGCCATTGCTGCTGTTGCTAACCTCGCTCGTATCAATAATATGCAGGCCATTGCGGCGTTCTATATTCATAGTTTGCGGTAAATTTGCATAGCATCGCGGTTTTGCTTTTTTATCCAAACTTAGCAAGTCCGCATCAACGGGTGTATTGGGGTCATCACAGCGCGTTCCACCCAACCGTTCATATCCGTTAATGACATGCGATAATTGAATGGCCTTATCCTTAGCCGAATTATAAACGGTTATGCGTCTGCCGTTTTGAACCTTGTCATCGGTTAAAATATATTGCGAGGCAATGCTTTCAAATATTTGCTTATCAATATCGGGGGATGCCAAAATCACATTGGTAATTTTTTTGCTATAATCCACGCTATTTGGTTGTTTCGCAGCAAGGTCAATTTCTTGCAAGCCGTGTAATAATAGTTGGCTACCCAGACTATGGCTAATCAATATCAGGCTTTTGACTTCTGGTAAGGCGGCTAACTTTTGAACTACATTCGCATATTGCGGCTTATATAATTGCAAATTAGTTCCGTCGGTTGCATAGCGCAGCGCTTTGCGGTGCGAAGGCCAGCTATATTGAATGATCGGGCCCTTAAATTGCGCAATAGTTTTGAACCGCGCAGTTCGCGATGCAGTCTCCAGATAGGTTTCATTATAACCATGGGTATAGAGGATAACGCGGCCATCATTACGTGCGGCTTGCTCAGCCACTTGCTGCAACCAAATTTTTTGATCCTGCACGATAGTATCACTCTTTTCAAAAAGCACTTCTTCTTTTTCAAATTTGCGACCTTCTTCTATAATATCAAAACGGCCATAGCGTATCTTGTCTGTGCGTTGCAGCGTCATGCGGATTTTACCCGCGCAATAGGGCAATCGGCTGCTGATATAGAAATAGGGCAAAGAATTTTCGCTGCGCCGCGATAATATTTTTTGGCTTTGCTGGACACATAAATCACGATCAATACCGACAAAATTACGCCAATCCCCACCATCATAAATAGGGGGTGTAATGCAAGACACCATCAACATCGAGAGAGATGTTGCTGCCATCAAACGCAAATATCGCTGGATTCTAACCTTCATATCTAAACTATAGTGTCAATTAAACATATGACTATGATTAAAATATTGAGATGAACCCAATATGAGCAATTTATTTAATTTTATGCTCACCTTTGACCCAACGCACTGTGCCAGAAGAAGAGCGCATCACCACGCTATCAGTGGTCATAATACCGCCACGAAGCCGCTTTACCCCGCCCAATAGTGAACCATCGGTCACGCCCGTTGCAGCAAAAATACAATCGCCTTTGGCCAATTCGGTTAGGTCATATATTTTATCAAGATCATCAATACCCCATTTGCGCGCACGGGCACGCTCATCATCATTACGGAATAATAATTTGCCTTTGAATTGCCCACCAACGCAGCGCAAAGCTGCTGCTGCTAAGACACCTTCGGGTGCGCCGCCGCTGCCCATATAAATATCAATCGTAGTTTCAGGATTAGTCGTCGCAATAACGCCAGCAACATCGCCATCGGGGATAAGCTGAATGCCGCAGCCTATTTCACGCAATTCTGCGATAATTTTATCATGGCGCGGGCGGTCCAATACACAGACGATAATATCGCTAGGTTCAACGCCCTTTTCTGCGGCAACGGCGCACACATTTTCAGTAACGCTTTTGTTCAAATTTACAATGTTGGGAGAATAGCCGGGGCCCACTGCGATTTTATCCATATATACATCGGGTGCGTTGAGCAGGCATCCTTCTTCGGCAGCCGCCAATACAGCCAATGAATTAGGCCCTGCTTTCGCAGTAATAGTTGTGCCTTCTAATGGGTCTAATGCAATATCAATCTTGGGTCCTTTACCAGGGGCGCCACCAACTTTTTCACCAATGTAAAGCATGGGCGCTTCATCGCGCTCGCCCTCACCGATTACGACCGTACCATCCATATAAAGGTCATTAAAGGCCAAGCGCATCGCCTCTACAGCCGCTGCATCCGCCGCTTTTTCATCCCCTCTCCCAATCCAAGAAGAAGCAGCAACGGCCGCTGCTTCGGTTACACGCACCATTTCCAATACCAGCACACGGTCCAACATTTTACCCGTATATTCAAAATCTTGTGTATTTTCAGATGCCATAAATAGTTCCTTACGTAGAATATCTTGCGCTTAATCATTGCTATTGCTGTACAACACGTCTTTTGGGCGAATAAATTTATAAAAATATTCTATGCACCGATAATTATCAAGCAAAGCCGAGTTTGAAATTAATATTGCATCGCATAAGCTAGAGTGTCTCGAAAGTCGAGTAACTATCCATAAGCTTCAATATAAGGACTGTAAAATATATTATATTGCGCCTAATTAATCAACCAATAGCCTAATTAATCACCCAATATATGCATCACCATAGGGTCATCGACCATATTATCCGAATTTGATAAAGTTTCGATAGTTTGCGTAATCGCACTTTCAGGACCATTATGCGTCACCATAGCGATCAGCGCTTCACCGTCTTTTTGCCCAGCATCTTGCTGAATGAGGCTCTCAATCGATACATTGGCATCGCGCATCACCGCTGCTATTTCCGCAAGCACACCAGGCTTATCGGCAACCATTATACGGATGTAAGATTTGCCGATACGATCGCCAGATTGCGCAACGATTATCTCACGAAGCTGCTCGCAAGGCATCCCAAAAACAGCACCCTTATCGCCGCGCGCTAGATCAATAATATCGGCCACCACCGCTGATGCTGTTGGCTTATCACCAGCCCCTGCGCCTTGAAATAATAAACGGCCCGAATAATTACCCTCTGCCACAACAGCATTGGTTGGTCCTATCACATTGGCAAGCGGATGATCGCGTTTGACCAGATAAGGCTGCACGCGTTGGAATAATGCTTGCTTATCATTATCCACCTCAGCGAGGCCCAATAACCTAATATTATACCCAAGGACTGCCGCTTGACGAATATCAGGAGCCATTAATCCTCTAATACCATAGGTTTCCACAGCCTCAAAATTAATTTTTGTGCCAAAACATAGGCTTGCCAATATCGCCAGCTTATGCGCAGCATCAACGCCATCAATATCAAAACTAGGATCAGCCTCGGCATAGCCTCTGGCTTGCGCCGCGCTCAACACATCGGCAAAATCACTGCTATCACTTTCCATCGCGCTCAATATATAATTGCACGTTCCGTTCAATATCCCATAAACGCGGTCGATACGGTTGCCAGCCGCGCCATCACGCAAGCCTTTGATAATCGGAATAGCGCCCGCAACGGCTGCCTCATATTTCAATGTACATTCATTGCCTTCACCCAATTGCGCCAATTCAAAACCATGGTGCGCAACCATTGCTTTATTAGCCGTCACTAGTGATTTGCCTGCAGATAAAGCACTACGCGCCAATGATAATGCAGGGCCATCGCTTCCGCCGACCAGCTCGACCACAATATCAATATCATCGGCACCCGCCATTGCGCTCATATCATCAACCCAGCGATAATTGGACAGATCAACGCCGCGATCTTTATTGCGGTCCCGCGCACTTACCGAGGTGATGCGAATGGGGCGGCCAGCACGTTTGGTGATAATATCTTCATTTTCATGCAGCAATTGGATAACGCCAACTCCAACAGTGCCAAGGCCAGCAAGTGCGATATTGAGAGGTTTGTTCATAGGGGTTTCATTCTGATATTTGTGAAAATCAATTGCGTGCCTATGGCAATTATGGGGCATATGCAAGGTCGATATGATTATGAAATTTACTGTTTCTGGTCTTCTAGCGCGATATATTTTTAACGGCTATACGCTTTGTGAAATTCGAGTTATGTTGATAGTAAGAACTATACAAATGGTCGAAAATCCCTAGGCTATTATAAAAATATATCAGGAGTATTTATGCAATCAATCACCGTAATTGGCGCTGGACAAATGGGCGCAGGTATCGCGCAAGTGAGCGCCCATGCTGGTATGAAAGTCTTGCTTGCAGATCGCACCATTGAAATTGCCGAAAAGGCCAAAATAGGCATTGCGAAACAATTAAACAGATTGGCCGAAAAAGAAAAAATCTCATCGCAAGAGGCCAGCGCCGCATTGGATAAAATTATACCTATCAGCAATTATGATAGCATCGGCGATTGCGATATGATTATCGAAGCGGCTACCGAGCG
>CALDZL010000122.1 GCA_937944295.1 uncultured Sphingorhabdus sp. | reverse complement strand
GCGTTCAATGTTACATAACAATAAATACCTTGACCCTTTATGTCATGCGGATAGCCCACCACGGCGGCTTCGGCGACCAAGGGATGCGATACCAATGCGCTCTCCACCTCAGCAGTGCCCATGCGGTGGCCCGATACATTTATCACATCATCAATGCGCCCCGTGATCCAATAATAATCATCTTCATCGCGGCGGCATCCATCGCCTGTGAAATATTTGCCTTTATAAGTGCTGAAATAGGTTTGGACAAAACGTTCATGATCGCCATAAACGGTGCGCGCTTGACCGGGCCAACTCGCGGTGATGCAGAGGTTACCATCGGTTGCGCCTTCCAACATATTGCCATCATTATCGACCAACTGCGGATTGATACCAAAAAACGGCTTGCCTGCGCTGCCAGGTTTCATATCGTGAGCATTAGGAAGAGTAGTTATCATAATACCGCCCGTTTCGGTCTGCCACCATGTATCAACAATGGGCGATTGCGTATCGCCAACTACATCATAATACCAACGCCAAGCCTCTGGGTTGATAGGTTCACCCACCGTACCCAGCAAACGGATAGAGCTGCGATCATGAGCTTTTACGGGGGCATCGCCTTCACGCATGAGCGCGCGGATGGCTGTGGGCGCAGTATAAAAAATATTGACCTTATGTTTGGCAACCACTTCCCAGAAACGGCCATGGTCGGGATAGTTGGGTACACCCTCAAACATGATCTCGGTGGCACCATTGAGCAGCGGCCCATAGACAATATAGCTATGCCCCGTTACCCAACCAATATCGGCGCTACACCAAAATATCTCGCCTGCTTGATAGTCAAATACGTAATGAAAAGTGGTCGCAGCCCAAACTGCATAACCGCCTGTCGTGTGCAAAACGCCCTTAGGTTTGCCAGTGGAACCCGATGTATAAAGAATGAAAAGTGGGTCTTCTGCATTCATTGGTTCGCATGGACAAACATCGGAAACTGTTATTGCTAGCGCATGATAATCATGGTCGCGGTTTTTTTGCATATCTATGTTATTGCCAGCGTGCTTGACTACTAATACGCCGCTTACATCGCAGCCTTCTTTTTCGAGCGCAGCATCAACATTGGCTTTGAGGGGCACAGCTTTTCCGCCGCGAAAACCACCATCGGCTGTTACCACAAATTTGCTGTCACAATCGATGATGCGCCCTGATAAGGCCTCGGGCGAGAAGCCACCAAAAACAACGCTGTGAACGGCACCAATGCGCGCACAAGCAAGCATGGATATTGCGCCCTCCACAATCATTGGCATATAAATGGTTACGCGATCCCCTTTTTTGACGCCCATTTCTTTCAGGCAATTCGCCATATTAATGACTTCGGATTGAAGCTGCGCATATGTAAGGGTGCGGCCCTTTGCTTCTGGGCTATCGGGTTCCCAAATGATCGCCGTTATATCGCCTTTGCCAGCACTGACATGCCGATCAATAGCGTTATGACATATGTTGAGGATGCCATCCTCATACCATTTGATGGAAACAGGGTCATAGCTGCAATTAGAGATAATGGTTGGTGTTTTCTCCCAATCTATACGCGCAGATTGTTCGCGCCAAAAACCATTGGGATCATTGATACTTTGCTGATATAATTTGCTATAGTCTTCAGCGCTGCAATGGGTGTTTTCTGCTAGGCTTGGACGCTTAATTATATCATTCATTATCATTCTCTCAATTTACCATAATATTGGGTGTTATTATGTTGGACCATATTAAATCTATGGTTTCAATATATTTGTCGGAATTTAATATCATCAGAATATTATTCTACTAGACAAATGAGGCCGAATCCATTATAGTTACAATTGAAACTAATACATAATAAGGAATCGCTATGGCTGATTTATATGAAAATCCAGCAGGATTAGACGGATTTGAATTTATAGAATTTTGCGCACCAGAAAAAGGCGTATTAGAACCTGTATTAACAATGGCGGGTTTCACCCATATTGCCAATCATCGCAGCAAGGATGTACGTTTGTGGCGCCAGGGTGAAATCAACCTTATCATCAATTATGAGCCCAAATCGGCTGCATGGTTTTTTGCGCGCGAACATGGCCCATCGGCCTGCGGTATGGCATTTCGTGTAAAAGATGCTCGCAAAGCCTATGATCATTTACTCGCTAAGGGTGCGGAACCCGTGTATGTTGAAACTGGACCGATGGAGCTTCATATACCCGCGATCCGCGGTATTGGCGGTGCTATATTATATCTGGTGGACCGCTATGGCGATGATCTATCAATTTACGATATTGATTTTGAATATTTAGAGGGCGTGGAGCGTAATCCTGTTGGTGCTGGTTTCCAAATTATCGACCATTTGACGCATAATGTTTATGGCGGCCGCATGGCTTATTGGGCTGATTATTATGAGAGCCTGTTTAATTTCCGCGAAATTCGTTTTTTTGACATTAAAGGCGAATATACAGGGCTAACATCAAAAGCTCTGACCGCTCCCGATGGGAAGATAAAAATACCGCTCAACGAAGAAGGCGAGGGCGGCAAAGGTCAAATTGAAGAATTTTTGCGCGAGTTTAATGGTGAAGGTATTCAACATATCGCACTTATCTGTGATGATTTAGTGGCGTGTTGGGACCGTTTGAAAGCATTGGGTGTTCCTTTTATGACGGCACCGCCAGAGACATATTATGATATGTTGGATGAGCGTTTATCAGGACATGGTGAAGATGTCGAGGTGCTTAAATCGCGCGGTATTTTGCTCGATGGCACAACCGAAGGCGGTGAGCCAAGATTGCTATTACAAATTTTTGCCGAAGCGCAAATTGGCCCTGTATTTTTTGAATTTATTCAGCGCAAAGGCGATGATGGGTTTGGTGAAGGCAATTTTAAAGC
>CALDZL010000121.1 GCA_937944295.1 uncultured Sphingorhabdus sp. | reverse complement strand
CCGCAGGCAGGGTCAAAAAACGTCAATTTGCCAAGGCGTTTTTGAAAGCGTTGCAATTCCACGCGGCGGCTGTTGTCTTTGCGGTTTTTAAGGCGATTAAATTCAGCCTTTAATTCATCCAAAAATAAAGGCTCTATCACTTTCAGGATATTCTTTTCCGTAGTGTAGTGAGCGCCAACTTCACGGCGCTCCTTTGCATTCATAACGGACTGGAAAAGTGAACCAAAAATCGCAGGCGATATGCCTGACCAGTCAAAGCGGCAGGCATCAATCAAACGCTGCCGCATGTCTGAATCAAAGGACGGAATAAGCAAACCATCCTGAAATAGTGAGCCGTTTACATAAGGAAACTTTTTCAGATCATCATCGAGGTTTTTGGCGTGTTTATCTTCTGGCGTGTTCAGCACTTGGAATAGTTGGGCAAGCCAGCCGCCCATATCAGAGCCATCTTCGCGGGTTCGCGTTTCAAGTAAATCTAGGAAGATGTCACGTGGCTCAAAAATGCCTGTATCATCGGCAAAGAGACAGAACACGGTACGCACAAGAAACTGCTCAAGGTCGTGACCTGTATAGCCTGAATCTTCAAGTGCATCATGCAATTTGCCAACCAGCTCGGACGCTTTGATATTAACAGGGTCTTGGTCTTTGAAGGTGCGTTTTTGCAAACCGAGAATGAAGCCCAGTTTTTCAACATTTTTAACAAGGTCTGACAGGGGAAAAGAGATTTCTTCATCTTCCTCAAGATCATAAAGTTCAAACGTCTGAAAATCGCTCAAAAGGATATAGCGGGGAAGGTCTGCATCTTTAAGGTTGGGAAAATAATCAAGCGCCTGAATTTTAGCCTTGGCCAGATCGCGGCCTACGCTTTTTTGTTCAACCAGCAAAACGCCTTTCCAAAAGAGATCAATAAAGCCTCGTTTGTCGCCTAGCTTTTTGACGGGCTCTTCAAAAGTAGCCACGCGGCGCACTGGTACGCCAAAAACCTCAAAGAAATCACGATAAAAAAGCTGCGTTTGCCCTTTTTCGTAACCTTCACCTTCCCAATCCTTGATAAAGGTTGCCGCTCTAGTTCTAATTTCATTCCAAGATAGCCGCATAGTGCTAATTGCCTTCCAGTATAGTCCTTTGAAAGACTATCATTTACAATGTATAAAGGTATTCATATGCTATTGTAAGCTATATGATATCCACATTGATTTATAAATCTAATTCCCCCGTATCTGCCTTACACCCCTTCCCTATCGGGTGGGGTCGAAGTCCTTCACGCTCTTTTCGAGCGTGTGGAACCTGAAAAAAGAATACCGCACCATAGGCGCGGTGTATCTTTAAAATTAGTAATATGATCTGTCGTTATTTTTCTCTAACAGGCGTAATCACAAAGCGTCCTGACACGGCCAGTCCTGTGCGAATTTCGCAAGAAACTGTACCCGTATCTTTTTGCCATGCGCTACCAATGTTAGTGAAATGTGTTTTTTCTTCACCGTCATTGTTGGTGTAATTTTCAGCTAATAAAATATCATGTGTTGGTTTAGTCATTGTAAATACCTTCCTTTTATCAATAGTTTAACATTAAATTGGAACTTACAAACCCAATTAATATTGGGGTGCAAGCTCGTCTTGTATCCCTGCCACGTGGCGAACGGCGGGTAGCAACAGTCAAGGGCAAAACCCTTCTGTGAAGGGCTTGGGTGAAAATAATTCAAAAATTACTGAAGGTTCACTTGTGAAAGCCGTCATTTTTTAATTATTTTTGGCTTTTGTGCTTGAATGGCGCGAGGTTGCAAACCTTAGCTTTTACCGTCAGGGATTGAAGCCTCATGGTCGAGACCTTGGCTCGATTTACGAAAGCCCGTCAGACGGCCAGAATGCCCCTTACCCTTCTATCGTCACACTCAAACCCATAACATTACACTCCAAAAAACGCCCCCTTCGCTCCTCGAAGGCCTACTATCTTTCCACATATGATAAGTGATGTTATTTTTAGTGCCTATTTGCCCCATATATGGCGCGTGAGCGCTTTAAAATGTGTTCGTCTGGTGAGCGTAAGCGAACCATAAAAGACGAACTCCTTTAATGCTTGCGAAGCAATCCTTTTATGTCGAGCTTGCGAGACATCATTAAGCACAATGTTATAGGTAGAAACTGTAGGTACTTCTATATTCTACTGTTCTAAGTTCTTCTTCCTGTCGTGTTTTTTGTAAATATTACAAAGGGTTATGCGTTTAGCGATAACATATTGCTGCGTAACCTCAACATATTGGGTGATTCGCCATAACGATTCGGGTGATTCCCGATAACATACTGGGTGATTCCCGATAACATACTGGGTTTACCAAATATAACGTTTGGGGAAGGATATAACGTTTGGGGTGCCTTGTTATGGCAAGACATAACATATTGGGTGCCAACCCATAACATATTGGGTGCTTTGTAATAGTTTCCCATAACTTCCCCCTGCCCTTTCATTTGTATAACTGGGAATAAATAGCGAATTATCCTAGGTATAACACAAAAATCCGTTTAATGTTATATCTATAAGATAACGAAGCACCCAATATGTTATAGCTATGAACGACATCAAAAAAGCACTACGGACAATCGATCTAAAACCCAATCATGGGGAAATGATCAAAGCCTCTGAAGCAATCGACATTGTGGGCGTTGATAAATTGACGCTACAGGATCAGCGTATTTGGAATTTCCTTCTTGAAAATGCACATGGGCCTGAATTGGGGGAATATGATCGTGACTTCACGATTGATCTGACCCCTCTTAAATCGAACCATAACAGCACTGACAGGCTCGAAGATTCAATAGAGCGCCTTATGCAGACAATCGCACGTTGTCGCGCCGCTGACGGCTCTATGGTGCGTTTTCAGCTTCTTGGCGGTAACAATATGGGTGATCCCATGCGTCCGCGTGGGGAAATGACATATAGCTTTGATAAGCGCTTAATCGAAGTCCTGAAACATTCAGGGACGTTCGGAAAGCTTGAATTGGCTGTCATGGAAGCCTTTACAAGCAAGTATGCCCTCGCCCTCTATGAGCATATGTCACGCAAGGTAAATCTAAAGCATGTCTGGATGGCTGAATATTCAGTGCAGGAACTTCGGGATATTCTGCGGGTCGGCAAAGATCAATTAAAGGCTTTTGGCAATCTGAAACAACGCGCACTTGTTCCAGCCATTGAGGAAGTCAATTATTGGTCACGGTTTAAACTTGATGTTTCCTACAAAAAAAAGGGGCAACGAGTTGATAAGATCATTTTTGCATGGCGACCAAAAAGCGGCGCGGCTGTATCTGAAATTGCGGAAGAATTAAAGAAATCCAAGGTTGGTAGAAAAGCGCGGCAGAAAAATGCGACTGAAACAGTCCATGTTATTTCTACGCCTGAATTTATAGACGATAGCGAATTACCGCTTAATTGATAGTTTCGATTGATACAAAACTATCAAAACATAAAAAAGTATTATAACTTATTTATTTATTAAATGTTTTGAATGTTTCATATGTTATGAGACAATCAATGCAGTCGAATCAATCGAAAGCCACAAAATGAAAATCACGGTTTACAGTTCCAAAGGATCGGCAGGAAAAACGCCCATATCGACAAACATCGTTTTAGATAGGGGCTATGCCATCGGAACGAATGAGAATTTTCATCTTTATGATGATTTTGAAGCCATACCAGAAAGCCATGTGCTTGATGTGGATATGGAAGAAGCTTTCGAAGGAATAGACGACAGCATTGATATTGTTTTTGATCTTGCGGGGTCAATGTCAAAAAGCGCGGAAAGCATACGTTCTGCAATTAAGCAATCCCATCTGGTTATTGTGCCGATCTTCGATCAAGCCAATTCAATAGCGGGGGGGTTGGGTACAATCGCAGAGATTGAGAATTTAAATTCCAATATCCTGATTGTTGCAACCAAGCTGAAAAAGAACAGAAAAGAGGGCAAGCGGACGCAATGGACGCAAACCGAAGCTTTCAAAAATATTGAAATGCAGGTGAGGGGAGAATTTAATTATCCTATCTTGCCGCTTCGATATTCAGAAGCTTTTGACGCAATGACAGAGCAAGAACAGTCAATCGCGCAAATGTGCGATAGCAATGCTTTGCTCAATCACTCGTACAAAGACGTAAGAAAGCAGTTTGATGCGATTTATAAACATATAGACGAGGTAAAAAATGCCAGAAAAAAATAATGTAGGAGCATTGAGAAAAAAGAAAGTAGGGGCAATTTTGACCACGCCTGACAATGCGGTTCAATCAGCGCCAGTGATGGATAAGCCGGCCGTAAAGCCTGCGCCGGCAAATAATGCAAGGGTAGGGGGCAGGCCTACTAAACCAAGAGCAGAAAAGCGCAGTTATAAAATCGTGTTGTCAGTGACGGAAAGCGAAGGCGCAAAGATTTCACAAAAGGCAGGCATTGCAGGCGATGCCACATATTTATACGCACGGTTGAAGGAATTGGGTGAGATATAATCAAAAAGTCGGGTAGCTTTTAAATTTTACGGCCGCGCGATTTCCCAACACTTTTGTCTTTGGAAGGGGGCTTGCGTAAATCAGCAACAGTTTTACCCTCTGACATATCTCTGGTTTTATCGTAGTCATCTTTCAGCGTATTTTTATCCGCATAATCGATAGTCTTTTTTTCAAAGGTATCTTCTGGAAGGCGGTTTTTAACTGCAAACTCTCTTTTCAGTTCAACTGCTTTTTCTGCTTGTTTTGCATTATCGATTTGCTTATCGATATTGTCATTCACAGCATCATAAAGGCCTCTTACATAAGATTGAGATTCAACCTTATGTTTGTCGCCTAATTTGTTCTGCACCTCGGCCGTGATGGCTTGCGGTGATTTTCCCATACCTTTCAACATAGATAAAACAGGATTACCCTGCTTGTTGATTTCTTTCGTGATTATTGCATTAATTTTTTCAGCCTGATCTTTTTGTAAAGCTTCTAATTTATCAGTAATACTCTTATCGCGTTCGGCCATCTGGCGCACAATATCCAAACGCGATTTATCATCCTTAATCTTATTAACCTGTTCCTGCCGCTTTGTTTCTTGCTGCTGCCGCTTGGCATCCAGCATTTGTTTCGTTTGCTCTTCACGTTGTTTTTGTATCGCCAAAGCCTGCTGTGATACATTAAAATTATTGCTTAAATTATTGTCTGACATAGAGGGGCTCATGAATGAAAAGAACGAAAACGAAGTAGCGTATATCCATCAAAAAGAGATCGAATTATTCTACAAAGATATGATGATACTTATTATGGAAAAAATGGAGGGGCAAAGCAAGTTCAGCACAAGCGATATGCTTTTATCTACTTACGGCGCATGCTTAGAGGTGGCTTATAAACTGGACATTTACGCATATAAGGAACTGCTAGAAAACGTGAAGGAATTAACTGACGACCGTTTAATAGCGGTGTATGAGGGCTTTGAAGCGGCTGAAAAAGGGACGAAGCCAGCTATGCGCCTTTTTCAAAAGCCTAGCGATTAATCAATCGGGCTTTCGCTTCCTCTTTCTCCGTTTCCGACCTTCTTTGCGAGACTTCTTAAAGGTCTTGCGTAAATCACCAGCCCTAAGCCCGTTTTCGCGCTCCTGAGAGCGTTTTTCCTGTTGTTGGTTGGTTTGATGCTGATCGACAACATTAACCAGCATACGGCGCTCCTCGGTACGCTGTAGCCATTTATCGCGATAATCTGCTTGCTCAACTGCGTGACGGGTTTTCAGATCATGACGGCGAACTTCAAATTCTTTCCTATGTGCAGACAATCGTTTGTCTATGCCTGCTTTGACACGATCACGGGCAAGTTGAGCTTGTTTCTTTTCTTCGCCACGTAACTTGCGCTTCTGGCCGTTATGGACGCGTTCCAATGCTTCACGCCTTGCATCGGAACTGACAAGGTAATTGAAATAATTGGTTTGTACGCCCTGCTTTTCTTCATAGCTTAAACGGCGGTCTGCAATGGCCGCTTTAACAGCATTGGCCAGCTTGCCGATAAGTCGTTTTTCGCGCTTCTCAAAATCCTTGGTTTCTTTCCACTGCGCCCGATTAAGTTGCCTATGCAAAGGCGTGTAATTATCTTTAATGGTCGCCGTGGCTTGTTGGTATGGGGTAGGGTGGCCAGCTTTCTTTTCAAGAATATCTGCTTTTCCTGCCTTGTATGATTTTGAGTAAGATTTCCAGTCATTGCTGTGTCTTTGGCGCATATTCTCGCCATAAGCGGCAAGTGCGGAATCCTTCGCTTTTTGCTCACGCAAAAGCTTGCGAAGATCATTATCATTTGCATGACCAAGCGCCTGCGCCTGGTCTTGTAAATGATGCGGTGTGGATTTTTCGGCAAATACTTTTTCGCCAAGCTCACGCCGCTTCCAATTCATTTCCCGCTGTTCACAATAAATCGTGCCACGTTCTTTTTCGTAGCCAAGCGCCCATTTGGATAGGTTCTTCTTGTAATTCCAAAGATTGAGCATTTTGCCATCGTTGGGATGAACGCGATTTATAACCAAATGCACATGGGGATGTTTCGTATCATTGTGTGCAATGATCGCTACTTGATGGTCTTGTGCGCCTATAGCCTGCAAGCTTTCATCTGCGGCACGTAACATTTCGTCTTTGGTCAGATTACCCGTTTCATCAGGATGCCAACCCAAAGAATAATGAAAGACAACCTGATCGGATTTGTTACCTGCCGTGGAATTTCCCGCAGTCCGTTTCAAGTTGTCTTGCTGATTGGCGGTCGCCCTCATAATGCGCCATGCATTATCGGTGTTGTCCGTCATAAGATTGCGGAACTCTTGCCAATCGACACGTTCTGTCGTGGTGCGTACGGTTTCACCTTCGTGGCGCTTGTCGTGCTGTAAGTAGGCAAACACGCCTTTGAAGCTTGTACCCGTGGCACGTCCATGTTTGGCGGCTTTAGGTGTCATAAGCCGCTCCAACTTTGGCAATGACTTCGCGCAATTCAATCAAAGTCAGCTCCACCATATTGGGCGAATGTCGCCCTGAATTGGAATGGGCTGTCTGTTGATTCAGATTGACCCCGATACGATTAAGCTCAAGCAAAAGCTTGTCAGCAATATCGGATTTTCGGGGTCTAATCTGGCGGGGCTTTTGTGATGAAAGCACCGCACGGGCATAATCAGCAAAAGAAGAATAGCCAGCTTTGATGGCTTGTTCTTCAATGTCGGAATCTTCGACGACATTTACGCGGAATTGCTTCACGATAGTGCGAGCATCACCATCATTTTTGAATGGTCTTCCGCGTTTCTTTGCTGGTTCACTCATGCCCTTATGTCGATCTGTGATCGTCCTCCTTAAGCTGGGTTTCGGGGGTGGCGCTAGACCCCTGAACAAGATTTAATGTCATACATTAAACCATCTTGCTACTTATTTTCCGTAACTTAATACAAAACACGTGATTATGCAAACAAAATCACCATACTATCGGCTTTTCTTTACCTTTTGCATGACCTCCCCATGCACCATAGATGACCCAATCACCAGCAAAAGGGATCGCTAAAGCGATACTTTTTAATTGTGCTTCAGGCAGTGAATAATCGGGGCTAAGACGTGCAAATATCATACCCCTGTATTGGCTTTACTCCCCATAGGGAGAAACTAAGGGCGTTGCCCTCACGCACTGCAAGCAAAATAGATCATGACCGTGGCTCGGCCATAAATGGCCTGCGCCCGCACCACTCATGACGATTTAACTTGCCGCTTGCTACCCCATGTTCGCCACAGGGCAAGGGTTCAGACAAGCTGACCCCATTCAAAAGAAATCACTTAACATAAAACTTGACTATTTTAGTCTAGTTTGATATAAAATGGGTTTTTTTAATTAATAATAAGAAGAATAATGAAACAAAAGACTATCATAAATTTATTTACTGCATTTAGCATTGCATCTCTTCCAGTTGTAGGAAACGTTGCATACGATCAAGTCGTGACGAAACCAAAAGAACAATGTGCAGAGGCTCATACAATTAATGCGCTGATAAAGCGTGCAGACGGTAAGCCGTTAGTAAAAATACCTGCTCATTGTTAGGCGCTATTTTTCATCACGGGGGTATTTTCTGCGCCCATGCAAAACGCGGATAATGTCAACGTAATGCGGATCATCGAGCGTATAGACAAGAAAATATTCTGTGCGGGGGACACTTATTTCTCGTGTTCCTTCCACCCGTCCCTCACGTCCCATAAGTGGAAAATATCCAAGCTGATCTGAAATGGTGGTGATAGCTGTCAAAATACGGGTTAGCCCTTGAGGGCTTTTATCGCTTAAATATTCATTGATTGCGTCAAGGTCGGCTTCCGCCTTATCAAGAAATCGGACGTGCATTACAAGTTAAATTTAGCCCGTATTTCATCCAAGCTTTTATAAGTAGCATTGCCACTTTGCTTATGTTTAAGCGCCTTGCGGATTTGCTCATTCATCCATTCACGATGTTCAGGATCAATCGGTTCACCTGTTGGCGCGGCAAGTAATGCTTCTACTTTATTATCTGTAATTGTGTCCATGTTTCAATTATAACATAAATCACGAAAAACGCATAGTGATGATGTTATATGGCAGATTATCTTGAAGGCTTCGCCGAAAAGAAAATCATTGAAAGCTACAAAGCGAATGAAACCTGTTTTCTGCTTGGTTCAAGCCATCCAGATCACGGATTGAATATCCCTGTCGGAATAAATGACGATCGGCATTTATTCATCATGGCAGGGTCACGATCGGGCAAAGGCACATCGATGCTTATTACCAATTTGATTAATTGGATGGGCGGCGTCTTTTGTGTTGATCCCAAGGGGGAAAATGCGTCCATAACTGCTTGTCGGCGCGGTGATGCGGTCACGGCTAAAAAAGCAAAATCAAACGTGTCCAAGTTCCTTGGTCAAAAGGTTGCCATTCTTGACCCAATGGGAACGGTCAAAGGGGCGGCTAAAACCTATCGCATTGCATATGATCCTTTGAATGATGTTGATATAGGCACAGATGATGAAGTAAGGCAGATAAAGGCTATTGGTGAAGCCCTTGTCATGTCTGATGGCGATAAGGATAGTCACTGGACGGATGGGGCGCGTATGATCCTTGAAGGGATTATTGAAGCTGTCCTTCACAATGAGAAGGACAAGCCAGAAAATCAATCATTGGCTTTTGTGCGTTCCATCTATCAAAGCGGTTTATCTGGCGCGGCTTTGGAATATCTAAGGAAATCCCCTATCACTAATGGCGGCTTGGCACTCGATGCGGTAGCATTGATTGAAGATGCTGGAGAGGATGAAGCGGGGTCATTTTCAACCACCTTGGCGCGACAATTACAATTCTTGTCCGATCCGCGAATGCAAAGACATTTAAAAAATGATGGGTTTTCACTGACCAAAGCAGTGCGCGAAAATTGGTCTGTTTATATCTGTATTCCACCATCACAAATTGACCGCATGAAAAGATGGCTTCGCATTCTTATCCGTGTTGGTCTTGATGCCAAAATGTTTGCTCCTGAAGAACATCAGGGGCAACAATCTTTATTCCTGCTTGATGAGTTCTCATCACTTGGCAAAATGAAAGAGATTGAAACCTCCGCCGCCTATATGGCGGGGTATGGCATAAAGCTTGTTCCTGTCATTCAAAACATTGGGCAGATAAAAGAAATATACAATAAAAACTGGGAAACCTTTTTAGGCAATGCGGGTGCAATCATCGCATGGGGTCTCAATGATCTTGATAGTGAAAAATACGTATCTGATCGGCTTGGTAATGTCTTGACCTATGAAATTTCAGCGTCCACCAGTGCCAGCACACCGCGCGGGGCGTGGCGCGCTTCATCCGTATCAGAAAGTCAATCTGCGGCGCTCCATGAACGCCCTGTGCGCCGTCCTAATGAAGTCCATTATGAAGGGGCAAGAGAAACAGGACGCGCTTTTATCATCCCTGCTAAGGGTGAGCCGTTTATGGTGATGCGGCGCAATTACCATGAAACAAAACATTACCCGACAAGCTATTATGATAGCCCTGAATATATCAGACAATGGGAATTGAAACATGGTTAGACGACCAGAGCCGCCCGTATTAAATCCGCCGCAATCTTTCATCGGATATGTGGTAAGCGTGATTTTTAGAATAGCGCTTGGGTCGTGGCTAACCATGCAGGCGATTGGTATTATTTTCTATTGCCTGTATCATTTCACAAATCCCGTTTTCAGTGATTTCATGTTTTCCCGCTATATTCAATATTGGGATAAGTGGGGCAATTACATTATGACGGAATTAACCCCGTCATGGCTTTGGTGGATTTGGATCCTGCCAACATGGCAAGATCCAATTGGCTGGCTTATCATTGCGGGATCTGTCTATCTATTCATGCAACGGTTTAAGAAAAAGCCTACTTTGTTTGAACAACAAGGGCGTAAGTAATTTTAAGAACATGAGGGAAATACCGAAAGACGGTGCGACCCATATGCATAAAAATTAGGCGTGAGTGAAAAGCATCTTTTCTCGCCGCTTTTATTAAAAATCTGAATATCGCTCTCCTCCAGTATAACTATTTTGCCCTTCTTTTCTTTAAGCTTGTAAAGCACAAGGGAAATAGTAAAACCATTATCATCTTCTGTTCGATATTGAGATGTGAATGACCTGACCTGACCTCCAATTTGAGGCGCTATTTTCACGTCAATAATCGGGTCTAAATCAGTGTATCGAATTATTAACTCGCCGTTATTTTTCTTAGTTGGCTGTGGGTTTGTTTCTTTAACCGTAGCGGCTTCTGGTTCTGGCTCTCTTGGTTTTAGAGCTGGCGTGGTTTCTGACCTATCACCAGTAGAAGAATCGGCGCATGTATGGGGTAAAATCAAAACCTGTTGTTTTGCTACTGCATCGCCAAGCGTTTTAAAAAACACATTAAGCGCGGCGGGAATATTCCCTTGCGCGTTTAATGTTGCATCTGAAATTTCACTAAGATGTGTGGGGTTGCTATTGCCAGCCCAAAGAAAAAACGTTTGTGCATTCTTGGCGGCTTTCACGTCTTCAATACCCGTCCAGCTATTATCTTCACCATCTGTAATGGCAAGCATAAATTTCTGCACAGCAGATGATTGATCAAGTTTTGAATACCCATCAATCAACGTCTTATAAAGAAATGTGCCGCCACTTGCTTTGATGCCCGATATTTTACTTGCAACGCCGCGACACATTTCAAAACCATTTGTATGATCGGTTGCAGAAGTGGAAAAGCTGGTGACGCTACACATGCTTGCGGGTGGCAAAGCATTGGTAAATTGTGCAAGGGCAGATTTAACCGATGGCATATGACTATCCATGCTCCCGCTTCGATCAATCAAAACGTGCGTTACAATCGGATTATGCTTGCCGCCTATTGGTTCAACGGAAAAACATTTATTATTGCCGTCTTTATCATGCGCAGTGATTTGATCGGGAGGTAATGATTGGTGTTGACCATTCTTATGAATAAATGAGGCAATCGCTTTTGATCCGTCCTTTAAATCAAGTTTTTCATTGATCGTCACACGATCAACATTTGGATTGATTGTCCCGATAATCAGCGATTGATCTTTTGAGATATTATACGCGGTCACGGGTACGCCTTGATCATTTTCAAGGCGTTTGCCTTTGTGAAAATATTCTTGTGTGAATTTGCCGCTTAGATCGATGTCAAAATTAATCTTGCCTGTCGTGTCCTGTTCTTCAAAATTGACACTGCCGCCGCCTGTGTCCGCACCATCATCAATAATGACCTGGCTAAAGGCTGGCGAGATCAAAGCCAGGCACAAAAGAGCAAGGCGCAATCTCATTGATTGATCCGATCCGCAATATATTGGCGGGTCGAATCTTCGCCACGTATTGCGTAATCAACGCCTTGATTGCGAATGCGTTCTAACATGCCTGACGCTTCGATAGCCTTAGCCCAAACATTTTCTTGCTGTCTATCAGCCCAAAAAAATTGAAGTAAGGTCGTTTGGGGTTGTAACAAGCTTTGATAATCAACATTAGGTGGTACGGGTTGGGGAAGTTTGATCCTCAAATTTTTACATGGTGCGCCTGTCGGTATCAGCGATGAAATAACATAAATTTCAACTTCCTTCGCCGCGTGACGGGCAATATGCGCCCTCACCCGCTCGATGGCTTCGCCAAGCTGATTGCATCCCTCTGGCTGGTGTTTGATCTGCGGCGCTACAAGTGATTGTAAAGAGCCAAATAAGCGCCGTGCTTCGCCATCATAAATTGTGCGGGGGTTGTGGGTTGTTACGATATGCACCTTTGCATTACGTCCTGCAACGCCTTGCAATTCACGCGCTTTGAAAACCAAAATACCGCCATAAGCCGCCGCTCCCTGTTCAGGGTTTCGCAATGCGGAACTATTATCAATAATAATCTGAATAAGCTTGTCTGTTTGAGCGTGGGCGGCCGTGATGGGAAAAGACAGTAACAAAGCTAATGCCAATAAACGCAATTTCATGATTATTTCCCCTTATTGAGAATGGCGGCAATATCATCACGGGCTTGGTAGCTGTGCAGGATTCGAGCTGAAATCCACCCTATGAAAGCATTCACCAACATAATAATGATGGTAATGAAAAATACTGCGCCTTGATTGGGTTGATCTTCTTCTGACGGTGCAGGCAATCCAAGGCTTTGAAGCAAACCCGCATTGATTTCATTTGCCGATTGCAAGTTAAGCAGGCGTTCAAAAAACAGGGTAAATTCAAGGAATATACAAAAAGCATAAATGACGGTGATTGTAATTGCGCCAATGGCAAGCGCCATATCTTTATAAATTTCGACAAATTTTATTTGGCGATGCAAAATATGATCAAGGAAATAGAAAAATCCCACGGCGGCAAGCACTGTCACCGTACCCATTATGAAATAAACAAATAGAAGAAAATTGCCGTTCAAAAGTGCGGAAGCGTCACCAAGAAAAAACAGGCGAAAGGCGGGATTTTCACTGATTGGCGATAGACTTTTATTGGCCGCTTCGGTGTAAATAATTGAGTGAATAGCAATAAGTACCAACTCAATGATAACCATCACTGCTATTTTGAATATATCGAATGCTTTACCTGTATCCATCATATTTCCTTGTTTTACATAAATATATTTGATGCGAAAACGAACCGTTTTGCAACGGTTTTTATGGGCAAATGAAATCAATCATTTGGCTGTCGCAAAACCTTGTCGCTAAAAAGAGGGCGGCCTAAGCCGCACTCTCGTGGTTTATAAGGAAGTTTGAAGCTTGTGAAGCTTTGGATGCTGCTGTGAAAATGGCTTTCTTGTCATTCTTTAAAACTGTCAGCCAGTTTTTAATATAGCAAGCATGGTCTTCCCGTGGCTCTTGAGTGATACCTAGATCACCGCAAAGAAACGCTGCACCAAGCTCGGCAATCAGCTCTTCTATGGCATAGGCTTCTGATCCAAAACGATGTTCCAGATCGCGATCAAGTCGGGATTTTGCACCTGACCAATGTACCAGCTCATGACAGAGTGTTGAATAATAGGCTTCAGCTGGACTTGATGTTTGCGTTCCTGTGAAACGGCGACGGTCTGGCATGCGGATCATGTCCTGTGATGGAATATAGCAGGCACGTTCTCCACCTTCTTCAATGATCGCTGTTGTGGCTGCTGCAAAGGCTTCCGCTTTGGCAATGGGATCAAAGGCTGGCTCTTCGGGTAGATTTTCTTTCACGGCTTCGAAACCTTCCACTTGGGCGGCATTAAAAACCCAGCTTGCCCGTGCAAACATGCGCTCGCCATTTTCAACCTCACCTGTCTGCTCATTTTGCTCTTCAAAATTGATGGTTTTGTAGAAGACGACAAGCGATGATTTTTCACCTTTGCGAACTTGGCAGCCTTCCGATTGCCACTGGCGATATGTGCCCCAGATATT
>CALDZL010000120.1 GCA_937944295.1 uncultured Sphingorhabdus sp. | reverse complement strand
CCAAGCGTCCCAATCGCAATCACAGAATTGATAAAAATAATGGGCAACCAGCCAGCCAGAAAATAAACGAAAAAAATAACACCTCATCCGATAAACTTGCCTCTAAGAAACGCAAATTAAGCTATAAAGATCAGCGTAATTATGATCTATTACCGCAGCAGATAGAAGAATATGAAAAGAGCATTATAGAGGCCGAAGCGGAGTTAAGTGACCCACAATTATACAAACAAAACCCTGAACGCTTTGCGGCGCTCACCCAATCCATCGAAGAGTATAATACCGCCAAAGATACAGCTGAAGAGCGATGGTTAGAGATTGCCGAGCTGGCCGAGCAATTGCAAAGCTAAACAATAAAATATTGCATCCTTTACGCTATGCGGTAATGGTTGGCCAGCCTATCAAGCGCCAATTTCAGCACCAACTTCCCTGATCGCGTGGGCCAGCCCAATGCTTTTTCCGCACTCGAAACGCTCTCACAATTGCAAATCACACGCCAAGCCACATCCTCCAAGCCATCACCCAGACAGGCGATAGCATCGTCAAATCTCTGTTTGGCATTTAATCTACTCTCGCTCTGATCCATTTGCCCTAATGCAGCACGGCGGCCTTTGGACGGAGGCATAGGATTCCAAGACATTGTAATATTTGTCCCTATTACAGCGCGCTCATATGCGATGCGCAATTTCTCACCCGCTAAAAATTGACGTTCACTCAGATGTTTATGCGCATAAAGCCAAGAAAGCGGAGATTCGCCTACATTGACGCTAACCGATCGGTTACTTTTTGGTTTGACGTTTTTGGATAAGCGATCAACCTGTCCACCACGCATGGTATGTTCCTTAATTTCCCTTGGATCGATATGCTTTTTATCTTGGCCTATTTTATTACCAGTTATTCTTTGTGTCATAATATCTCCTTTGTTCGATTTTACTTGCCACTTTGGTGATAATGTAGGAAAGAAAAAACCTATTTGGTTTAAGGAAATTTTATGCGCAATAATATTAGAAGCGTTCGTAAAGCGAAAAATATGACCCTGATGGATGTCGCCAAACATTGCAATCCGCCAACAACAGCCCAAACCATAGGCCGCCTGGAAACGGGCATGCGCACATTATCGCTCGATTGGCTGAACCGTATTGCCGAAGCTTTATCGGTGGATAGCAGTGATTTAGTACAATTGCCCGATCAAAAATCACTACCCTTGGCGGCTATATTTGGGATTAATGGCGCTTATGCTCCGAAAAAAGCAGAAACCATCACGATGCTCAGCCCATCAGAGAATATGATCGCCATGCGCATGCAAGATAGCATCGGGGAATATCGCTATGGTGATATATTATGGTTAGAGAAAATCATAGCAGATCAATCATATAGCGCGCTTAATATGGACATATTGGTTCCGCGTCCCGACGGACGCTTTCTCTTTGGTCGTTTAATTGGCCGCGAAGAGGATAAGATACAGATATTGCCACTGGGCGCTGGCAGTAGGCAGCAAATTATCCAAAATCCAAAATGGATTGCAAAAGTTAAAAACCTCCTCCGTAGTTTCGCATAAGCATTTGCAATATATTAGCTTTTCTATCTTAAGGATTTTTCATGGCCAAAGCATATCATATTTTAACCCTCTCGACATTATTTCCCAATGCGACAAAACCCAATTTCGGCATATTTGTTGAGCGGCAAACCGCTGGCCTAGCTAAACGTGATGATTTTGATGTCACTGTCATTAACCCGCTCGGTATTCCGCCTTGGCCGCTGCATAATCTATCACGTTACAACGACTTAAAGGCCTTACCCTATCATGAAAATTGGCGCGGATTGAATATTTATCGACCGCATTTCACATTAATCCCAAACGTAGGCGGCAAATATAATCCATATTTTATCGCCAAAGCAATATTGCCGCTGGTAAAGAAATTGCATGCCGAAAAACCCTTTGATGCCATCGATGCCGAATTTTTCTACCCCGATGGCCCTGCTGCTATGCTCATCTCCACAGAATTGGGCCTACCCTATTCGATCAAATCACGCGGCGCCGATATTCACCATTGGCCCAGCGTATCAGGGTGCAAAGAGCAAATCGTCAAAGCCGCGCATCATGCGAGCGGTTTACTGGCCGTTTCCGAAGCTTTAAAGCGCGATATGATCGCCTTGGGCATGGATGGTGATAAAATCATGGTGCATTATACGGGCATGGATCATAGCCGTTTTCACCCACGCGATAGAGCGGCAGAGAAACGCAAATTAAACGTCACTGGCCCGCTAATCATCTGTGTCGCGGCCCTGATCGAACGTAAAAATCAACATATCATTATCGAAGCTCTGCAACATATACCCAATGCAACATTGATGTTCGCAGGGATGGGGCCAGCACGGGCAAAATTTGAATCGCTCGCCGCGCAATTGGGCCTATCAGAGCGAGTGCAATTTTTGGGCGCGGTTGACCATGATGCGCTGCCCAATATCATCGCCGCCGCCGATGTATCTTGCCTGGTATCAGAGAGCGAAGGCCTTGCCAATGCATGGGTGGAATCGCTGGCTAGCGGCACGCCGATTGTGCTGAGCGATGTTGGCGGGGCGCGTGAATTGGTCAAGGATGAGAGCGCAGGCTATATCGTCGAGCGTGATAGCCAGCAAGTCGCTGATGCAATCAATAAATTGCTGGCCGAACCGCGCGATCAGGCAGAGGTCGCACAAAATGTCGCCTATTTTTCATGGGACATTAATGCCGAAAAAATGGATGCGCATCTGCGCAAAGTGATAGAGTCAAAATTGTCATAACCCTTGAACGCATCATAATTATAGCATATATTTATTTAATATATAAGATTATAGTATATAATCTGTTAGAGGAAGATTGCATGAACGCACCATTGTTAGATATAAATAAAATAAAAGCACGAAAATATAAAGGTAAGTTTTTGAAAGGTGCTGCTATGATTACTCTGGATCATAATATGCATAACCATAAAATATTAAATGATTATAAGGCATTGGAATCCGACTGGGAAAAAGTTCAGCTTGATATGTTATCCGCTTGGAAGGATGCTACTGTTGCCAAGTAAAAAAGAAAATAAAGATTTAGATATTACTGAGGATCACCCATCAGAACCCACGCCATCCGAATTTGACGAGATTTTAGAGTATGTTCCCGAAGATCAACGCCCTAGAGTATCAATAATTATGCAAAAAGTGACACGAAATTATTCGGGTCCCATTCCCCATGCAGAAGATATGGCAAAATATAAAGAAGTTGATCCTTCTTTTCCCGAACGTATGCTTTCTATGGTAGAGAAACAGCTCGAACACTGACAATCTCTTGAAGAGAAATTAGTAGTAGATGATTTTAAACTTAAAAATAAGGGGCAAAATTATGCATTGCTCAGCTTATTCTCGCTCGCTTCAATCGCATTTGGTTTGATATATGTCGGTGCTACAACAGAAGCAGCAACAGTCGCAGGGGTAGCAATCGTTGGCGTTGTTGGTATTTTCGTAACGGGCCGTTATAGGCCTGCAAATGATGATTAGCTAACCCAACGGCATAATTGCGCCGACAATTTGCCTTTCCTCGAGCCGCAACATGCTCCATGCGCGGGCGGCGGCGCGGCTGTCCATTACCTCTATACCAATGTGCATCGCTTCTAAATCGCGGGTGAATTTTGCTGATGGACGTATCAAGCTTTTTCCCGTTCCCAAGAGCAGAAATTCGGGCTGCACCTGCCGCATTGCATCCATCAATGGCGCATCATCCATGCACATAGTATCGGGCACATCCCACGCATAAGCATCGCTGGGCGTTAAGATCACACCGCCATTATAATATTGATCTTCAATCCGAAATCCTTCCGCGCCAAAGCCCCTTATAATTGGCCCATTAGCAGGCATTTCAGCAGAAAGATTGGTCATAGATAAGGCTCTTTTGATTGATATATAGAGGGCGCATTATACCACCGCGCCATAGCCTTCTTTCATCTTATCCTCTTGGCTTTTGCCATCATCAACAGGAATAAAGCTATTGGAGTCAACTTTGAGCCAGATCAAAATAGGCGCAGCCATATAGACCGATGAATAAGTCCCAACAAGAACTCCAAAAGCCATGGCAGTAGCAAAACCAAAAATAACTTTCGGGCCAAATACCATCAAAATGATAAGTGGGACTAAGATCGTAATAGAGGTCATCACCGTACGCGCCAATGTTTCATTGACCGATAAATCAAGTAGCGCAGGCATATCCATTTTACGATATTTTTTCAGATTTTCCCTGATGCGGTCATAAACCACAATCGTATCATTGAGCGAATAGCCAATGATTGTCAGCAAGGCTGCGATAATATTGAGGTTAAATTCTAATTGTGTGATAGCAAATAGGCCAAAAGTCAGCACCACATCATGCGTTAATGCGAATAAAGCGCCAATGCCAAATTGCCATTCAAAACGCACCCAAATATAAAGCGCAATAGCAAACATGGCCGCTAACAAAGCCGTGACGCCAGTGCTGAATAATTCGCTCGATACCTTACCCGATACAGAATCAACCCCATCAATAACGGTATTGGGATAATCCTCTTTGAGTTTATTGACTATAGAGCTTGCCATTTCATTGGCAAGTTCAGGCTTATCTTCTGCACCTTCTGGTAATTTCATACGAATAGAGATTTGATTGGGTTTGCCAAAACGTTGAATAGTAGGTTCGCCATATCCCAGAGAATTAACCTTGGTACGGATTTCCTCAACGGGTGCTTCTTCAACATCACTGATGGTCGCTTGAATCATTTGGCCGCCAATAAAATCAACGCCGAAGTTCAACCCTTGGGTGATTACCACACCAATAGACGCCGCCATAATCAATATACTGACGATAAATGTTACAACACGAACCTTTAAAAAAGGGATATTGGTATTGTCGGGAACAAGTTTCAAAAGTTTCATAATATGCTCCTATATCACCAATTCTTGAGGACGATTGCGCTTAATCCAGCCTGTCACCCACATGCGGGTGATAACAACGGCGGTAAATACGCTGGTCACGATACCGATCATCAACACGATAGCAAAACCGCGCACTGGTCCAGAGCCAAATGCGAATAATAAGACAGCGGCAATCACATTGGTGATATTCGCATCATAAATGGCACGGCTGGCTTCTTTATAGCCAACTTCGATCGCCTGAATAATTTTTCGCCCTCGCCTTCGTTCTTCGCGAATACGCTCATTAATCAGCACATTGGCATCCACCGCTGCGCCAACTGTCAGCACAAATCCAGCTATACCCGGCAATGTTAAAGTTGCGTTGAACAATGCCATGACACCCAAAATAAGCAGCACATTGATAATCAAAGCCCCATTCGCATAGACGCCAAATCGTCCATAGGTTATCATCATAAAGACCAACACCGAAACCGTACCGATCATTGCAGCGATGGAACCAAGGCGAATGGATTCAGCTCCCAAATCTGGGCCAACGCTGCGCTCTTCAACGATTTTCAAATCTACGGGCAGCGCGCCAGAGCGCAAAGTAATCGCCAGTTCATTCGCCGTCTCAATAGAAAAGTTACCCGAAATTTGCGAAGCACCTCCTAAGATAGGTTCATTAATTACGGGTGCTGATATGATTTGATTATCCAAGATGATAGCGAATAATTTACCCGTATTTTGTTGTGTCATACGGGCAAATTTCTGTCCGCCTTCGCTATCAAATGTAATCGAGACAACGGGTTGGTTGGTTTCTTGGTCAAAGGACTGCGAAGCGCTGGTTAATTTATCCCCGCTAATACCGCCCAAACGGCGCACTGCCATATTAGGCACACCCGATGGATTGGTTGGATAAGGCAAAACTTGGCTGCCAACGCGGGCCTTGCCCTGTGCCGTTAAATCTGGATCCGCATTTTCATCAACCAGCTTAAACTCAAGCTTTGCCGTTTTACCGATCAGCGCTTTCAAGGCTTCGGGATCATCCAGCCCTGGCACTTGCACAACGATGCGATTTTCGCCTTGCAGTATGATATTAGGTTCTAATGTTCCCAATTCATTGATGCGGCGATCAATTACGTCTTTTGCCGTTTCCATCGCTTGCTTGATTGAAGTTTCAATACTTTCATCTGTGGGTTCTAATATGATGCGGTTTCCATCATTGACCTGAAAATCCCAATCACGTCCACCAAATGCATTAGCGGTAATCGGCAAAATAGCTTCACGCGCGGCATCTACTTTTGAGATACTAGGAACGGTAAAACTCAAATTACCATCGCTGCGTGATACACGCTCAATATCCACTTCGGCGCGCTTCATAGCAGAACGAACACTATCTTCCATGGCTTCTAATCGAACAGTGGCCACTTGCGCAGGATCGGCCTCTAATAATATGTGACTGCCGCCAGCAAGGTCTAAGCCCAGATTAATCGTTTCCTGAGGAAAGAAAGACGGAATTTTTGCGCGCATTTCCTCGGGCAACAGGCTGGGTATAGCCATGATTATGCCAAATAACAATATAGCATAGAGCATGAGCACGCGCCAACGCGGAAAATCTGTCATTTTAATTCCTCAATATTTAGGGCCTAAATATTACATATCAATATCCGAACCA
>CALDZL010000119.1 GCA_937944295.1 uncultured Sphingorhabdus sp. | reverse complement strand
GATTCAACATAGCTTGATTGGCTATGGAAATGGCTATGTACATCACCCACAGCGCCTTTTTCAAACCAGACACGACAAATCATTATATCAGGACCATAACCCAGCATTTGCCGCTTTATGCCATCACCCACATTTTCAATGGCTATTTCTGATGCCGCAACAAAAGCGGCGCTGTTGCGATCTTTAACCACGCTCATAATGCTCTCCTCATCACTTTCCAGCTAGTGCCAAACTTGCCGCAAAACCGCTCCATCTTATTGTTTGATCTTTGAAGCTGACTTCATGTTTTTTATTGGAATCCTGATCATAAGAAACTGCAAAGGCCGTTTTTGCTCCTGCCAATGTTTCAATAATCATAATATCATTACCATCGATGCTCTCAAACGAGAGAGACTTGATCTGGCTATCGCTATTCACCGTTTGCTCAGCAGCACCATCGGATAGGCCATGCCGCTCTAATATGCTAGCAAATACAGTATTCTGCCCATTGCGCCGCGCCATGATAATAGGCTCGCGTCGTAGATTGAAGTTTGGATCATTGGCACCGCTTTCCGCCAATATCATCTGCGTATTTTGCGTATTAGCCATACGGTAAGTATAAAAACGATTCCCCAATAACCATGTCACAAAAGCATTGTCGGCATTAGGTGTCCCAATCGCATCGACCCAAATATGCTGATAACCATTTGCACCGCCAAGCACGGGCCGTGTGGTCACATTTTTGGCCGTGTCAAAACCAAGCCGCGTGATTTGCCCGCTATAATGCAATGGTAAGTCATATTGGTGCGCCGCATCAGAAGCAGCGCGCATTATATCAACAATGATCGGATGCTCTAAACCAGCAACCTCAACAGAGGCCATAGTGCGCGTCATCGTAACGCCGTCATAGGCGCTATCAATCATCGCACTGCTTATTTGCGCGCCTTTGGTATCGCTAAAATAAAGTTGTTTGGGTGCAAAATTTTCGGCAATACTCAGCTTGCCTTCAAAATGGCTAGTGCCATCAACAACCAATGTATTATGGGCGACGCTTTGTTTGCCCCATGTGGTATTTTCAGGCAGATAAATTCCGCCTTCTTTGGCCTCGACATTGAGAAAACGTACCGCACCATAATCGCGGACAATCTCATTGCCATTGTCATAGAACTGCCAACCCAGCTTATCAAAATGTCCATGGCCTAGCCCTTGCGAGCTATTTTTAATCACCATCACGCTTGATTTTGGACCTGCTCCATCACGGATCAGAGCCACTGCCCCTTGGTCGCCTTGCGGGCCATCACGCAGCAATATACTCTTGAACGGGAATGGCTTTGCTTTGCCAGCGGCGAGGTCATCCGAAACTTTTTGTCCTGCTGGGGTTAAAACTGTACGGCCTTGCCCTTTTGCAATCGATAATAATGCAGGATCGCCCGTTTTGTTATAAGCAATCGAAACGCCGTGATAAAGCTCTTCGGTGTTTAGGCTTTTATCGCGTATCGCATCATTAAACGGAAAGAAAAATCCGCCATAGGTCAATTGCACCGTCGTGGTTAAAGCTTTGAGCAGAATACCATCACGATGTTCAAATATTTTCTTATCGGGGTCATTGCGTTCAATCGCATCGGCAAATACCATGAAGGGCATGAGCGCATAACGCTGATAATAAGGGCCTTCACCATAATAGCCCTCGGGTGAAAAGAGCAAATCGGTTTGCTTGATAAAACCAACTTTACCGCTTTTATCGCTGCCATAGAGCGCACGATCCACCATGTCTTGATCGCCGAGCAAATAACCCGTCATACCAACGCCAGCGGTTGCCCATGTTGCATGATTATGAATACGATCAAAGGTCGCTTGCGATTCCACCGATAGAAATTCTACCGCTGGACGGAATAGTTGATCGTCAATGATTTTGCGGTCTTCATCGCTCAGTTCGTCCCGAATATATTCATAGCCTTGGATGCTATTGACCAACCACACCGCATCATTGAGCACTTGCCAAAATATCTTGCCATAATTTTGTTTCTTTTTTGCAGGATGCGGCCCTAATGTTGGATAGAGCTTTGCATAACCCAGCAACATTTCGCGCACATAATCTTTATATTTTGCATCACCCGTAATCTGATAGAGCTGGCCGCCTTGATACATCGCCTTATAATTACGTTTATGCTGCTCATGGGTATATCCGCCGCCAGGATCTTTTGGCGTAGGGATAACAATACCTTCCGCCATCATCTCGGCAAGAAACGCCTCTGAACGTGCTTGCTCACAGGCAAATAATGTATCATCGCAACTCACATCACCGCTTGCCACGCTATCACTTGAATCAATTTTCTTACACCCCGATAAAGATAGAGTAAGAGCAATAGTGCTTACAGCTAAAAGAATGGAGATTCTCATTTATTCTCTCCTTCTTCATAGACATTATCGCTTAATATAACGCGCTGTTCACCTTCATAATTTAACTCAACAATATTGATCTTTGGTGTAGCAGTAAATTTGTTACCAGTTATGCGCGTTTGCGGACGGCCAACGGTATGGTTGACCAAAATAGGAGCAGAAGCGATGAATTGATTATCCAATATCTTACTATATTGCGCGCCATGCAGCACAATCGCACTTTTGCTATCATTATTTTTGTCTAATCCCACATTGGCCAGCTTGCTATTCTTCAAATCAAAATGCGGGCCAAAAGTGCTCTCATCACGGCCACCGCGATACAAATTAACAATCGGACCACCAATATTTTCAAAGCTTGAACCCTGAATATCGGCATATTCTACATTATACTGACCATAATCTTCAGTTTCTGAAGCGGCCAATATTATAGAGCCGCTAATATCCTTAAATTGACTATCTTTTATGATCACATGATCGGCAAAAGTGCTTTTGCCCAATTTAATAACATCAAAATATTTATTCACCGATAGGTTCGAGATTTGTACACGCTCCATTTCAATCAGGAAATTGCTTTGTAGCGGGTAAGATGTGGTCCGAATAAGCGCATTGCCAACAGAATCGGGGGCTTGTTCGCCATCAATGGTCAGATTTTCCAGACGCAAACTGCCGCCCTCGGCTATTTCAAACAAAGACGGACGGTCAAATACTATTTTTGTTTGACCGCTTCCCTTTAGCGTGATGGGCTTATTAATGCTGATGGTTTTGCTAACACTATATTCGCCATCACCAAGCACAATGATATCACCAGCCGTAGCATTTGCGATGGTATTTTCAATCACACCTTCACTTGGCGTGATCGCAATATCTGCACCACCAGCAAATTTATTCACCTTAACAGGTTTGGGGTACCAAGACGCACCGACTTCTTCTTTTGTGACGGGACTTAGATCGCGCGGAACACCATATTTTGAAAATTTAGCTTTACGCGGATATAGTAATCCATTTTTAGCCCGCACCAATGTGGCCTTAATCGTCGCTATTCCTTCTGGATGGTTCGCATGCGCTGCACCGATACGTGCATTGCCAGAAAATTTTATCCCGCTAATATCATCTTGAATCCGAAAGATTGGACCCGCATCACCTCCGGTGATTAAATTACCGCTCATCACGCTATCAATCGGCGGAGCGCTGCGTTCTGCATCGGCACCGCCAGCGAGTGTAATGAAATCACTATCATAGACACTATTACCGATAATTTGGGCATCGGATACTTGAACATAACGGTTAACAGGCGAATTTGGCACGCCATTCATTACCGTCAAGGCGCTAGCAAAACCGCTACCGCGCAGGCCCTCCATATAATTATGGCGAACCGTCTGTCCTTTATTAATGACACGTATGCCGCCCGTATGATCTTTGCCATTGCCCAAAAATATATTGCGCTCGACCAGATTATTGTCGCCATGGCGTAATGTTAATGTCCCGCTACTTTCAAAAAATACATTACCGCGCAAAATATTACCGCCCGACTTAGAAGAGATAATCTCCACCTCTCCATCACAACGGTCAAAATAATTATTCTCAACGATTGTATTAGAATTATATTGCGCAAATTTGCTGGTACCGATGCGCAATGTTTCCCCGCCATTCGACCCCAATGCGGGGCGCGGACCAAAATAATTATGGTCGATCCGATGGTTATTCTCTCGGCTGTCTACGCTGTTCAATCGAACGGCAAGCGTAACCCCTTTGTTCGTTTTACCCACCAGATTATTATGGTCAAAGCGATTATTTTGACCGTAAATACCAACCCAATAATCATTGTCGAAACGATCAGGCTTGCTGAAATGATCGATCACAATTTCTGTCATACGGCTATTATGAGCAAGATCATCCTTGGTTCGGCGGAATGATAGAACTTCTCCCGTTGGGCTATACCCATCACGAAATATAAGGCCCGTTACGATGATATATTGACCCGCGATACGAAGATTGGATTGCCCAGAAAGAATGACCTTACCTTTGGTCTGAGGGCGCAACATGATGGGTTGCTTTTCTGTCCCTTCTGCACGAAGCATAATTTCAAAATCTTGCCAAACGCCATCAGCGAGTATGATATTATCCCCAGGATTAAGACTCTGTGAAACTTCAATATATTCTGCTTGGTTGGCGACCAGATAATCCTTAGCTTGAGCAGGCAATGCAACAGCAATCACAACCAACAAAATAACAGTTCTAAACAGCGCAAGCATATACCCCATCCTCCTATTTTAAAGCTATCAAGCAGCGTAGCGGCTGTCAACCAATTTATAATACCAAATATTAACTTTGGCATAGATGATTGGTCTAGTTATATTGAATTAATTTAACCTAGCAGTAGAAAGAAAGCGCTCACGGCTTTCATTGGCCCGTTGCCGCACTTCCAAAAGCGCTTTTTTCTCTGTGACATTGAGCATAGCCTCAATTAGACGAAAAAAATGCTCGCGCATTGCCAGTCTAGCGCCTTCTGGATTGCGTGCGATTAAAGCATCCAAGATGAGCTGATGCTCAGCTTTGCGCGATTCAGCATCATGCTCGCATACAGCACTATAAGCTTCGCGAACCTGCGGTAGTTCTTCGCGCATTCGCCATAATGTCTCTATTGTATGCATCATCGCCTTATTGCCCGAGGCCTGCGCAATTTTTGCATGAAACTGACGGTCCGCAGCATTAGCTTCATCATCATTTTTAGCCGCCATTTGTACAACCAAATTTTGCAGCTCCCTCAGGTCTTCATCGCTAATAACTCGTGCTGCTAGTGCCGCCGCTTCAGACTCAATCAATGACCGTGCTTCGGTTAATTCAAAAGCGCTTACATCAGGAAGTAAGCCCAATTCATCAGGCTGTTTTTCAGCCACATAAACACCTGAACCTGTTTTAATTTCCAAACGTCCGATAGCTTGCAGCGCGATTTCTGCTTCTCTAATCGTGACGCGGCTTACGTCAAAACGCTCAGCAAGCTCACGCTCACCTGGAAGTCTAGTTCCAGCAGGGAAAACCCCATCCATAATTAATTTAGAAATATGATCTGCAACGCTATGGAACAGCCTTTTCTCAGACATTATTAATTTTATCCTTTTAATAAACCCCTTTATAACACCACTTACGAAAACTTGCTACATCAAAAATAATGGCTGATGGCTAACCACCAGCCATAGTATCAGATTAAAATTTAAATTTCACACCCGCAAAATACCGTGGGCCAAAAACTTGGACCGCACCTAAATCTTCTAATGTTCCGCGCGAATTTACACGAGGTTCATTGAATAGATTGATACCTTCCAATGTTAAACGAACATTTCTGTTAATCTTATAGGAAATACGTGCTTCATAAACACCCGTATCTTGGACAAAACGAATGCGGCCTGGGTCATTGACAAATTGCTGAAAATATTCGCTGCGATATTTATACAATCCTTGGAAATCAAAACCGCCAATTTGATAATAGATTTGCGCAGAAAGCACATGCTTTGATAGTCCAAAAATCTCCGATGGGGGAATAAGCGCATTGCTGACGCTTGTTGTACCGTCATCATTGACCGTTGTAATAGCTCCTAAGGTATCATCTTGGAATTCAAAGTCAGAAGATGCAAAATTATAGCTTAATTTAAAGCCAAGACCGTCTAATGGAGCTGGCAAATAACTAAAGCGGTGCGATGCGGTTGCCTCAATCCCAAAAATAGTGCTGGTTTCCTCGGAGGTTTGCACCGTAGTTACCAATGTATTCAAATTCTGCTCAACACCACTATCATCGATAACAGTGAAAATTTCATTCTGGCCAACTGTTTCAAATCCGCCGTTAAAGCTTTTATAATAAGCGCCAACCGCCAATATTGTGTCATCATTTGGATACCATTCAACAGCAGCATCCAAATTCCATGAGGGTAATGGATCCGTAAATGGATTACCCAGGGCGTTAGCCGTACCGATGGCGTTAGCGAGGTCAAAAATTGCGTCGCTTTCATCGGTTGCATTGAATGAACGTCCAAAGCCTAAATTTGACGGATCAGGGCGCGATAAAGCACGATAAACGCCAAAGCGCACCAGCACATCATCTGCCGCATCTACGGTTAAATTGAAACTAGGAAGAACTTCAGTGTAAGAGCCACCGCCAGAAACAGGCAATAATGTACTCGTATCCTCGCTAATGATAATCTCACCGCCAGCTCCAGCTGCAGTGGCCGTGATAGTGCCTCTAAAGCTGTTGGATTCAACATCGCTGCGAACTACACGAACGCCTAAATTACCGCGCACAGGCAAAGACCCTAAATCACCATCAAAATTGGCCTGGACATAACCCGCCCATGTTTCTTCGCTGACATCATTATTAGATATAGAGTCAAACGAGCCATCTGGGAAAAT
>CALDZL010000118.1 GCA_937944295.1 uncultured Sphingorhabdus sp. | reverse complement strand
ATGAGTCATATCAATGCCTTCGCGCAGGCGCAGGCCCATCATCATCGCTTCCATTGCGCGTGTTTTGCCATCCAGCATATTTTCGGATTTGATTCCATGACCGTTGCGAGTAATGCCGCTGAGATAATTTTCGGGTTTTTTATGGCGCTCGGTCGCGTAATATTGCCTCTCATTTGGCAGCAAAGCATGCGTGTTTTCTTTGTTGGGTCGCCGCCCATGGGCAAATTCTCTGTTGGGTCGCCGCCCATGAGCTCCGGGACCAATACCGATATAATCTTGATAGCGCCAATAAATAAGATTGTGCCGACTTTCTTGGCCAAGGCGCGCATGATTGCTAATTTCATAAGCCGGCATTTGCGCCGCCGCCATCATTTGTGTGGTTAGCTCATAGAGATCAGCGCAATGGTCATCATCAGCGGGGATGAGCGTGCCATTACGCACCAGTGTTTCAAATTTGGTGCTCGGTTCAATGGTGAGTTGATAGAGGGAGAGATGATCGGTACCAAAGTTAAGAGCATGAGCCAGCTCAGCCTGCCAATCATCAAGGCTTTGCTCAGGGCGAGCATAGATTAGATCAAAGCTGGTTCGGGCAAAGACCTTTTGCGCAATGTCCAGTGCCGCTAATCCTTCTGTAACGCTATGGGCGCGGCCTAAAAATTCTAAGGTTTGATCATCGAGCGCTTGCAGGCCAAGCGATACACGGTTGATCCCAGCATGCGATAGATCATGAAAGCGCGCTGCTTCAACCGATGATGGATTGGCTTCTAGGGTTATTTCTATATCATCTTCAAAGCCCCAATATTGGGAAGCTTGAGTGATTAATTTTTCTACCAATTGCGGCGGCATGAGTGATGGTGTCCCGCCGCCAAAAAATATGCTGCTAAGCTGACGCTTTGGATTTATCGCTGCTTCATAGGCCATATCGGCCAGCAGGGCGGCTTCCCATTGTTCATTATCAATAGCGTCACGCACATGAGAGTTAAAATCACAATAAGGACATTTAGAAACACAAAATGGCCAATGTATATATAATGCTAAACTTTGCTTGTTATAGCCATAATCTGGAGAAGATGATTTATGCATTATATTTTGGGCCTTAGCGCCATTTTTATGGGAACGCCAGCCTATCTGGCTTTGCCTTCATTGCCGCCAATGAATAGCGAACGGCAGCTAGTATCTGCTACTGTGCAAATAGAAGCGCACGAGGCTGAGAAAAAATGGACCTTCATGCAAATGCAATTGATGTTGGCGCATAATGATGCGCGCAAAGAAGTCGGCGTAGCCCCGCTACAATGGGATGAGCGATTAGAAAAACATGCCCAAAAATACGCACAATATTTGGCTGATCATGATAAATTTGATCATGATCCGAATAATGGCGTGATCGAATGGCAGGGCGAGAATCTCTGGAAAGGGACACGCGGGGCTTTTGGATATGCGCAAATGGCCGATGGTTGGGTAAGTGAGAAGAAATTCTATAAGAAAGATGGGATAATGCCCGACGTGAGCGTGAATGGTAATTGGACGGCGGTTGGTCATTATACGCAAATTATTTGGCGTTCTACTACCCATGTTGGATGCGCTATTGCCTCCAATGATACAGATGATATTTTGGTGTGCCGCTATAGCCCAGCAGGCAATGTGATGGGACAGCACCCAATCCATCATTGATGACTTTATGCTTTAAAGAGCGATTGAACGGTATTAGTAACAGGCATTAAAAAATAGCCGCTACCAATTTTTTAAACGCATCGGCCCTGTGGCTCATAGCATGTTTGTTGGAAGGGTCTAATTCGGCAAAGCTTTGATCATATCCATTGGGGCGAAATACAGGATCATAGCCAAAACCTAATGTGCCGCGCGGCGGCCAGATTAGAGTTCCTTGCACGCGGCCTTCAAAAACTTCCGCATGGCCATCGGGCCAAGCCAATGCAAGAGTGCAAATGAAATAGGCGCTGCGATCAACATCGGGGCCATGCTCGGACAATTTACCTTCGACTTTTCCCATGGCCATATACCAATCGCGTCCCGCTTCACCCTCATAAGGTTGCCGTTCTGCCCAATCGGCCGTGTAGACCCCTGGTGCACCGCCTAATGCCGCAACGCACAAACCGCTATCATCGGCTAGCGCAGGCAGGCCTGAACCTTGGGTAGAGGCGTGCGCTTTTAGCAATGCGTTTTCCGCAAAGGTACTTCCCGTTTCCTCAGGCTCGGGCAAATCAAGGTCTCCTGCTGATATAGGATCAATGCCATAGGGTTCGAGAAGGATACGGATTTCGCGCACCTTACCCGCATTATGGCTGGCAATGACCAATTTGCCTGGCTCTAATGTGCGATGCGTCATTATGCTCCGCTAACCGCTTTTTCTTGTTCTTCAAATATTTGATGGCACCCTATTTTCGCAAGACGCAGCAAACGCAGCAATGCTTCTTCATCATAAGTTTCGCCTTCGGCTGTGGCTTGGGCTTCGGCGATATTGCCATTGCTGGTCAGTACAAAATTGGCATCAGCCCCTGCATTACTATCCTCATCATAATCCAAATCAAGCACAGGATTGCCTTTATAAATACCGCAGCTTATCGCCGCGACTTTTTGTTCAATCGGATCAACATTGACTAGCCCTTGTTTCATGAGACCATTGACCGCTAGGCGCAGTGCAACCCATGCGCCCGTTATGCTGGCGGTACGGGTACCACCGTCAGCTTGAATGACATCGCAATCGAGCGTGATTTGGCGCTCACCAAGTTTTTTGAGATCAACGACGCTACGCAAAGAACGGCCAATAAGGCGCTGAATTTCTTGGGTGCGGCCCGATTGTTTGCCGCGCGCCGCCTCGCGATTTGATCTTGTGTGCGTGGAGCGGGGCAGCATGCTATATTCACCTGTTACCCAACCTTCGCCGCTACCGCGCATCCAAGGCGGCAGGCGTTCTTCGACACTCGCTGTGCATAATACGCGGGTATCCCCAAAACTAATCAGGCAAGACCCTTCGGCATGTTTGGTGAAACCAGTTTCAATAGTGATGGGGCGCATTTGATCGAGCGCACGGCCAGATGGTCGCATGGATGATTCTCCTGTTATGATAATGATGCTGGCATAAAGCAGCGCAAATATTTCGCAAGGCTGGAATCTCCAAAATATCTTGATATAGGGGAGTTTATGAGTGATAATTTTTCCAACCTTTCAGATCGTGCTCGCGATATTTTTCGTTTGGTGGTGGAAAGCTATTTGGATAATGGATCGCCAGTAGGATCGCGCACATTATCAAAAATCTCTACGATAAATTTATCACCGGCCTCTATCCGCAATGTGATGCAAGATTTGGAAGAAACGGGCTTATTAGCCGCGCCCCATACCAGCGCAGGGCGCATTCCCACACAAAGCGGCCTTCGTCTCTTTGTCGATGGTATGATGCAAGCGGCGGAACCCTCAGCCGAAGAGCGTGCCGCTATTGAAGCACAGGTCAAACATGATGGCCCTGTTGAAGAAGCCCTGTCAGCGGTGAGCAGCATATTGTCGGGCTTATCGGATTGTGCGGGGCTGATCATGGTGCCGCAAAAAGAAGCGGTATTGAACCAATTTAGTTTTGTGAGACTATCACCTACGCAAGCTCTGGCAGTTTTGGTGGGTGCCGATGGCAATATTGAAAACCGTATCGTCGATATATCGCCGCAGCTTAGCGATACTAATATGGCCGAGGCTGCCAATTATATGAGCGAACGATTATCGGGTATGACATTATCCGAAGCGATCAAACGGCTTGATGAAGAAATTACGAGCGAACGGGCTATGCTGGACAAGGTTAGTGCCGATTTGGTGCGCAAGGGTCTTGTGATTTGGTCAAGCGATGCCAATAATAGACCTATATTAATTGTAAAAGGACAATCTAATTTAATCGATGATAGCGCCAATGCAGATTTGGATATGATGCGGCAACTGTTTGATGATTTAGAAAATAAAGAAGCAATCGCCAAGTTGATTGATGGTGCGCGCGTGGCGCAATCGACCAAAATATTTATCGGTTCAGAAAATAACCTATTTTCTTTATCGGGTTCCTCGGTTATCGCAGCGCCCTATCGCGAAGAAGGCGGAAAAATTATCGGAGTGGTCGGCGTAATTGGTCCAACACGGTTGAATTATGCGCGCATCGTACCCATGGTAGATTTTACGGCACAAACCTTGTCGCGTTTGGGAAAGATATAGCTGGGTTTGTGCGCAAAAGATGCAATAAAAAGAGATTTTAACATTATGATCGAAGACGATAAAAATACTGAAGATATGGACAATCAAGACGCACAAGATATGGCAGAACAATGCGCAGCAGCGCAATCTGAATTAGAAGGCGTGCCTGAGCATTTAAAGTCAGATGATAACGAAGATGATGAAATTGCTAAGCTTCAAGATCAATTGGCTGCTGCGAAACAAGAAGTGCTTTATGCGCAAGCAGAAACGCAAAATGTGCGCCGGCGCCTTGAAAAAGATGCGCAAGACGCAAGGGCCTACGCTGCAACGGGTTTTGCCCGTGATATATTATCGGTGTCGGATAATTTAAGCCGTGCGCTTGAAGCCATTCCCGATGAAATAAAAGATGAAGAAAAATGGAAAGGCCTTATCACAGGCATTGAAGCCACAGGCCGAGAGCTTGAAACGGTATTTGGCAAACATGGTATCAAACGCATTGCTGCAATGGGTTTGCCGCTTGATCCTAATCAACATCAGGCGATGGTCGAGATACCCACTGCCGATGAAGAGCCTGGAACAGTCGTTCAAGAAATGCAATCGGGTTATATGATTAAAGATCGCTTGCTCCGTCCAGCCTTTGTAGGCGTTGCCAAAAAACCGGATTAAAATATCGCGAATAATGCCAATGCTAATATTAATCCGCCAAGTGGTAATATAACGGTCAGCGCACCGACTGCACCATAGGCATCTTTATGCGTTTCGCCGCATACGGCGCGGATGGTGGTGACTACATAGCCGTTATGCGGTAAACTATCGAGCGCGCCCGATGCGATGGAGACTGTGCGGTGCAGTTCATCAGTATTGGCGCCTGCATCCAGATAATGCGGTGCTATCAACGGTAATGCGATGCTTTGCCCGCCTGATGCGCTGCCAGTAAGACCCGCGATAACCGTCACGGCGATAGCCGCACCGATGAGCGGATCACCAGGCAAGCTCTGAACCGTTTCTAATGCTTGACCAAAGGCTGGGGTTAATTTGGCCACCGCGCCAAAGCCGACCACCGCGCATGTGTTGGTGATGGCGATAACTGCGCTGCTGGCTCCGCGAGAGAAGGCTTCGGGCATTTCAGCTAATTTTGCGCGGCCAACCCAAATGGCAAGAAGCGATCCGACACCTAATGCCAGAACTAACGCCCATTTTTCCCAAGTAGATGCGGGTAATATAGTCGATAATGCGCCAAAGCTCTGTGGGTATTGGAAAAGTAAGAATAATCCCAATACGGCTGCTAGTGGAATTAAACAGAGCAAGGGTGAGGGTAGTTTTGAATAATCTGCTGGTGCGGCATCGCTGCCGCGCGCGATGAATGTTTCACCGCGTGATACGGCGCGGCGTACCATCCAATTGATCCAAAAACAGCCGATGATCGCCATGGTAATAGCCACTACAAAGCTTACCTCCCATGCTGCAAAAGCTGTTGTTCCTAAATGCTCCATCGGGATAAGGTTCTGAATTTCGGGCGACCCTGCGCTGGTCATAGTGAATGTCACTGAACCAAAAGCGAGGGCTGCGGGAATGAAACGGCGCGGCAAATTAGCCTCGCGGAACAAATGTACAGCTAAAGCATAAACCGAAAATGACACGATAAAAACGCTCACCCCGCCGTAGGTTAGGATAGCACAGGCCGCGACCACCGCCAGTACCGCATGTTTGACGCCAATGGTGCGTGTTACCCAATGGGCAATGCTGGCTGCTGCGCCCGAAGTCCCCATAATCTCGCCAAAAATTGCGCCGATCATAAAGATTAGAAACCAGCTTTTGAAAAAACTTACAAAGCCTTCCATGTAAGATGTGGCAAAATTGGGTGCGCCCTCTGCGGTAAGCGGCGGTACTAATCCAATACCGCTGGTTAGTGCCACTAATATAGCCGCCACGGGCCCAGCGATTAATATATTTACACCTTTAATTGTCATATAAATGAGCAAAGCCAAGCCGCCGATTAACCCCAATGCACTTATCATTTACACGCCCCACCATAATGATCTGATTATTTGTCCATATTGACGCGATAGATAAGGATGTTCAAGCCCAATAGTGCAGTTCATATGATTTCTGATGATATTATTAGCATTGCCTATAGCGCTTTATGGGCAACTGCATTAGGCGCATGCTATGAACTTTAGCGTGCAACAGATAAATTCAGCGAAATATAAGAGTTGGCAGCATGAATTGCGTGCTATGGCGCTCTTGGCATGGCCGCTGATTATGTCGAATATGACTTTGGCGCTTATTGGGGCAACCGATGTTTTGATGCTTGGTTGGCTTGGTGCGCGCGAATTAGCGGCTGCGACGCTTGGTTTTAATTTGGCGATGACTTGTGCGATATTTTGCATGGGTTTGATTACCGCATCTGCGCCTATGATGGCGTCTGAAATTGGCCGTATGAAACATAGCGTGCGCGATGTAAGGCGTACATTTCGGCAGAGCTTATGGGCGTCTATCACTATCATTATCCCTGTTTGGATATTGCTGTGGAATACAGAGGTGATTTTATTATTCTTTGGCCAAGAGGATGATCTGGCTGCCAATGCAGGGCTATATTTAAGGGCTTATATATGGTCGATGCTGCCTTTTTTATTTTTTATTGTGCTGCGCAATTTTATATCGGCCCTTGAAAAACCGATATGGGCTTTAATCATCAGTATCATCGCTGTTTTTGCCAATGCTCTGTTTAATTATGCTTTGATCTTTGGAAATTTTGGTATGCCTAAATTTGGCATATTGGGTGCAGGAATTGGCAGTGTTATGACCAATTTGCTTATGTTTGGCGGATTATCTTTGATGGTGATTTTTCATAGAGATTTCAGACGCTATAAAATATTTGGCCGTTTTTGGCGTGCCGATTGGCCGCGCTATATTGCCCTCTGGAGATTAGGATTACCGATAGCCATCACGATGGGATTGGAAGGCGGCGTTTTTGGTGCTGCAGGTTTGTTGATGGGGCTATTGGGAGCAGAATCTCTGGCGGCGCATGCTATCGCGCTGCAACTGGCCTCTTTGAGCTTCATGGTGCCAATGGGCCTAGCACAAGCAGCAACAGTGCGTGTTGGCATATCTTATGGACGGCGTGATTCTGCTGGTATTACGCGCGCAGGTTGGACAGCAATGATTTTGGGAACAAGCTTTATGAGCGTCATGGCACTGATTATGCTGCTTTTCCCCGATGCTCTTATTGCTCTATTCATTGATGCTAGTCTGCCAGAAAATAAGCAAGTTGCAGCATTGGCCGTTGGTTTTTTGGGAATAGCGGCTTTGTTTCAAATTGTTGATGGGATTCAGGTGGTAGCGGCTGGCATGCTGCGCGGATTGCACGATGCATTTATTCCTATGCTGATCGCATTATTTGGATATTGGGTCATTGGTATCGGTGTTGGCGGGATATTGGCGTTTGAATATGGCTATGCAGGCTTAGGCATTTGGATAGGCCTTGCTAGCGGTTTGGGCGTAGTCGCAATATTGATGACGGCCCGTTGGATGCTGCGTGATAGATTGCGCCTTATTCCCAGTTAAAATGGTAATATTCCATCATAATGGGAAAGCGGCGGTGCGCCCGCAAATGTATAACCATTGCGCAGTAAAAATATATGTTTCACTATTTCGGCTTGCTGTTCAATGCCATAGCGTTCTAGTTTCCAACCTGGCTTTAAGCTATAATCATAGCGGCAGAAAGGATGACGTTTTAACGGCAAAAATATACCCGATTGATGCTGCCAAACATGCGTCATTTCATGAATGAACAAGGCTTGTAAATTAATATCACGATCACAAAAATCATCGCAAAATAAATTGCCTTTGGGATGAAACCAGAGATGCCCATCAGGTGCCATAGTTATATTGCGCGGTTGAAACCACCACCATTTGTGGTTGTGAATACGCACTTTGTCTAGGTGAATTGCATCGTTAAATATAGAGCGCGTTAAATCACGCTCGTTATGCGTTAATGGCCTGCCGCTTGGATGTGGTCCAAACATTATGGTATCAATCGTATCCTAATGCTTTGCGCTCATCGGGGGCACTTCCGTCTAATTCTTGGACATCAGCCATAACACGGATGATATCACCATTAGAAAATGTGAATTGAACTTCCATTTCTCCAGTACGCCGCGCAATCAAATTTGCGCCCCATATCATACCATGATAGCTGCCGCGTTTGAACTCGACCTTTTCGCCTGCTGGAATAGGCACTTCGCTGATTTTTTCCATCGAGACCGTTCCATCAGCATCATTTTTAGAGCTTTTATGAATCTCACTGCGGATGACCGATGGCGATAATATACTGCGTAGTACAACATCTTCTGGGCCACCTTGTACGTAAAAATATAGAGCAGAAGGATTGGTATCCACAGGGGAGAGTATCAATACTGCGTCTTTGACATTTAATTGAGGCGGTTTACCGCAGCCGCTGAGCGCCATAATGAATATAACCAACAGCACGGTGATATATTTACCAAAATTTTGCTGCATTTTAATCCTCTATTTTCATTTTTTGGAGACTGTTTATACCCTATAATATAGGCGAATATTTTGATTTTCACATAATAAAATGATATTTTTTTCTTATCTCTGGCTTCTAATCCTTGCGCTCTGAAAAATGACACCTATATCGCCTAGGCACAAAAGGGGTGTGACACAGGGTAGTCGAACATATTTCAATAATTGGATATGGCGAATTCGCGCGATGAAACCATCACATCTGCTTTTATAATGAAGAAATATATGAGTTAAGGATTTATAATTATGGCAAAAGTCATTGGCATTGATTTGGGAACGACCAATAGCTGCGTTTCTGTTATGGACGGCGGCAAACCAAAAGTTATTGAAAATTCAGAAGGCGCACGTACGACGCCTTCCATCGTTGCATTTACCAAAGATGGCGAGCGTTTGATTGGTCAACCTGCGAAACGCCAAGCGGTTACGAACCCTGAAAATACGGTTTTTGCGGTTAAGCGCCTTATCGGTCGCCGTTTTGATGATCCATTGACGAAGAAAGATATGGAGCTGGTCCCATATAATATTGTCAAAGGCAGCAATGGCGATGCTTGGGTAGAGGCGGGCGATGATAAATATTCGCCAGCACAAATCTCTGCATTTACCCTGCAAAAAATGAAAGAAACGGCTGAGAGCTATTTGGGCGAGACTGTAACCCAAGCGGTAATTACGGTTCCTGCTTATTTTAACGATGCGCAGCGTCAAGCCACCAAAGATGCTGGTAAAATTGCAGGCCTAGAGGTTCTTCGTATCATTAATGAGCCAACCGCAGCGGCGCTTGCTTATGGTCTTGATAAAGACGAAAATAAAACCATCGCGGTTTACGACCTTGGCGGTGGTACATTTGATATTTCGGTTCTCGAAGTGGGTGATGGTGTCTTTGAAGTGAAGTCTACCAATGGTGATACATTTCTCGGCGGTGAAGATTTTGACAGCAAATTGGTTGAATTTCTGGCCAATGATTTCAAAAAAGCCGAGAGCATTGATCTGACAAAGGATAAATTGGCGCTGCAACGCTTGAAAGAGGCTGCTGAGAAAGCGAAGATTGAGCTTTCTTCTGCACAAAGCACTGAAGTTAATCTGCCTTTCATCACTGCCGATCAAAATGGACCAAAGCATCTTGTGAAAAATATCACACGTTCTGATCTAGAAAAATTGGTTGGTGATTTGATTAATCGCACGCTTGATCCTTGCAAAAAAGCATTGAAAGATGCTGGTGTGACCTCTTCTGAGATTGATGAAGTGGTTCTTGTAGGCGGTATGACCCGTATGCCTAAGGTTCGCGAAACGGTTGAGAAATTCTTTGGTAAAGAGCCGCATACAGGCGTGAACCCTGATGAAGTTGTCGCTATGGGCGCTGCTATTCAAGCGGGTGTGTTGCAAGGCGATGTTAAAGATGTTCTTCTGCTTGACGTTACGCCATTATCATTGGGCATTGAAACATTGGGCGGAGTATTCACCCGCATGATTGATCGCAATACGACAATCCCAACCAAGAAGTCCCAAGTTTATTCAACCGCAGAAGATAATCAAAATGCGGTGACCATCCGCGTATCGCAAGGTGAGCGTGAAATGGCAGCGGATAATAAATTGCTGGGTCAATTTGATTTGGTTGGTATTCCGCCTGCACCGCGCGGCGTTCCGCAAGTGGAAGTGACTTTTGATATTGATGCCAACGGTATTGTGAATGTTTCTGCTAAAGACAAAGGCACAGGCAAAGAACAGCAGATTAAAATCCAAGCCTCTGGCGGACTATCAGATGCTGATATTGACCAAATGGTGCAAGATGCAGAACAGTTTGCAGAAGAAGATAAAGCACGCCGTGAGGCAGCCGAATCAAAAAATAATGCAGAAAGCCTTGTGCATTCCACCGAGAAACAACTCGAAGAGCATGGCGATAAGGTAGATGCTGGCTTGAAATCTGAGATTGAAGCGGCTTTGGCCGAAACCAAAACTGCGATCGAAGGCAATGATGCCGAAGAAATGAAGAGCAAATCAGAAGCATTAGCACAGGTTGCAATGAAGCTCGGCCAAGCTATTTATGAGCAAGAGCAAGCTAATGGCGGCGGCGATGCGGCGGCGGCTGATGCTGCAGCGCAAGAAGCTGATGATGATGTGGTTGATGCTGAATTTTCCGAGGTCGAAGATGATGCAGCCGAGGATGCTGAGAAAAAAGACGACTAAATAATTGATAAAAGGTCTGTTCTCTGAGCACTGCTCACTGAACGGGCCTTTTGTATAATCAGCGGTTTAGCCGTTTGATAAGCGTTTTGGAACATTATTATGGCCACAGATTATTATCAACTATTGGGTGTTGATCGCAGCGCGGATGAAAAAGCGCTTAAATCGGCCTATCGCAAATTGGCGATGCAATGTCATCCTGATCGTAATCCAGGTGATGCAGAGGCTGAGGCAAAGTTTAAAGAATTAAGCCAAGCTTATGATTGTTTAAAAGACCCCCAGAAACGGGCGGCCTATGACCAATATGGCCGTGAGGCCTATGAAAATGGCGGCATGGGCAATGCGGGCGGTGCTGGCGCGCAAGGCTTTGGCAATTTCTCTGATATATTTGAGAGTTTCTTTGGCGATGCTATGGGCGGCGGACGGCAGCGTGGGCCAGCTCGCGGCGCTGACTTGCGCTATGATATGGAAATCACGCTCGAAGAGGCCTTCCACGGCAAATCAACCGAAGTAAAAATTGATGTTGCTGTTATGTGTGATCCTTGTGCAGGCAGCGGCGCTGCTCCTGGTAGTGACGTTAAACGCTGCGGTACGTGTCAAGGGCATGGAAAAGTGCGCGCACAGCAAGGTTTTTTCGTCGTAGAACGCACTTGCCCAACGTGCCAAGGGCGCGGCGAGGTGATCGCACAACCCTGCAGCACTTGTCACGGTGATGGCCGTATGGAAGAAAAGAAAGTGCTTGAAGTGGAAATTCCGCCGGGCGTTGATGATGGTACGCGTATCAGATTGGCATCCAAAGGGGAGGCTGGTGCCAATGGAGCGCCAGCGGGTGATCTCTATATATTCATCCATGTAAAGCGGCATAAATATTTTGAACGCGAAGGCACAACATTATTTACGCAGGCACCGATCAGCTTTACTAAGGCTGCATTAGGCGGTTCTATTACTATTCCAGGCATGGACGGTGTAGAGCATGAAATTTCTATTCCTGCGGGTATTCAATCGGGCAAGCAATTGCAAAAACGTGGTGCTGGTATGCCCGTGTTGCAAGGGCGCGGTTTTGGTGATCTTGTTGTACAGATTGATGTTGAAACGCCAACTAGCTTGAGCAGTAAACAAAAAGAATTGCTGCGCGCGTTTCAAGAAACGGAAACAGGCAAAGAAACACCAAATTCACAAGGTTTTTTTGATAAGATAAAAGAAGCTTGGGAAGATTTGACCGATTAAATTAATCGCAATTCCTCGCTGTTTTGTAGTGTTTTATTTAATTAAGCGCGCTCATAAGAATTAGTGTAAATCCAATGAACGCGCTATAAGTCCGCCAATATTATATCATGTTTTTTATATCAGATGCAAAGGTCGGATAAGCCATGGGTGATTCTTTTAAATCACTTGCTGAAATACCGTGCTGCATGGCGAGTCCGAAAATATTAATCAGTTCTTCGCTTCTATGGCCAACAATGTGCGCTCCAAGAATTTTGTCGCTATCTTTATCGGTGATAATCTTGGCCCAAGCCACAGTCTCAGCATATGTTTTGGCAGAAAACCAACCCGTCATGTCGCTGGTGGTGACATTGACATTAATATATTCTTCTTTGGCTTGCGCTTCGGTCAAACCAACGGTGGCAACCGCAGGAACAGTGAATACGGCGCTAGGGCTATTATCATAATTTGGTTTTTTACTGGGTCCATTGACAATATTATGACCCACGATGCGGCCTTCATATGTGGCAATGGGGGACAGTTGAGGAGTATGCAGTAGTGAATCACCTGCAACCCATATCGATGGATTGGAGGTTGAGCGCAGATAATCGTCTACATCAATATGGATGCCATTATAGGCAATATTTGCTGCATCTAGGTCTAATGTATCAACATTGGCTATCCGACCTGCACCATTTACTACAGTGGATGCCGATATATTATATTCTGTGCCTTCATAAGTATATGAAACGTTCAGGCGACCATCAGTTTTGCTGATAGATTTGACGATGACTCCCGTTTTAACGGTGATACCGATACGTTCAGATTCTGCTTTAATGGCTGCTACTGCATCGCAATCAATTCGAGGCAATAGTTGAGGGGTAACTTCTAATAATGTCACTTTAACGCCTGCGCGGGCATAGACATGGCTAAATTCCATTGCAATAACGCCGCCGCCGATAAAGACCACTTCATCGGGAAGTTCATCATTCGACAGAACATCATCCGAGGTTATCATATATTCAGCTCCCTCGATAGAGAGCGGCCTTGGTTTTGATCCTGTAGCAATGACAATATTATCGCCTTCAATAATTGTGCCATCAACTTCGACACTATTAGGGCCAACAAATTTCGCAGATCCACGATAGATTTTACCGCGTTTCTCGGCCACGCCATGCATAGCGCTTGGGATGAAATCAATCATATCAGCTTTGCGCTTGATTAACTGTTGCCAATCTAGCTTGTTTTCATTCACAGTGATGGCATGTTGATCTGCTAGAGACATTTCGTGTAATAAATTTCCTGCAGCCACTAGGATTTTTTTGGGAGTGCAGCCGCGATTTGGACACGTTCCACCAAAATCCCATTCTTCGATAAAAGCAATAGATTTTCCAGCCTCGCTTGCAACCGCAGACACTCCAAAGCCTGCATTGCCAGCGCCAATGATGATGATATCGAAACGTTCAGTCATAAAATTCTTTCTAATGAAAATGGATAATTATTTTTTACATATATGTTAATGTAGCAATGGTTGCACTATCTATTAATACAATCATTATTATGATGGACTATATCCTATATTGCGGCAAGTTATTTGATTGATTTGCAATATGGATAAAGCCTGTTAGATATATAGATTATAACAACATAATCGTCACAGGAGTTCAACGCCATGCCCTCAATCCTTCAAAAAAATTCAAAACAAATATTTGCACTATTGGCTTTGGGTACATCTTCATTGGCCTTAAATGCTTGCAGCAGCGAGATTAATGCTCAGAATGAAGATCGTTTTGCCAAGGTCGAAGTGAAATCGCAGGTGCTTACCGATGGTGTAGCTGTATTATTTGGCGCTGGTGGGAATATTGGCGTGTCGCATGGTGAGGATGGCACGATTTTGATTGATGATCAATTTGCGCCTTTGTCTGAAAAAATTCAAAATGCTGTGAAATCTCTGGGTGCAGAACCTGCGAAATATGTGGTCAATACCCATTGGCATGGCGATCATAGCGGTGGCAATGAAAATTTCGGCAAAGCAGGGGCTCTGATTATGGCGCATGATAATGTGCGCGTACGTATGTTAGGAGAGCAAAAATCGGGACGTGGTAATCCAACGCCTGCACCAAAGTCCGCCTTGCCTGCTGTGACCTATGCCGATGGTGTGAAAATGCATATCAATGGTGATGAAATGCATATTATTCATATTCCAACGGGGCATACCGACGGTGATTCCATCGTCTTTTGGAAAAAGGCCAATGTCATTCACATGGGTGATCTTTATTTCAACCAAGTGACATTGCCCTTCATTGATCTGAATAGTGGCGGTAATGCAACGGGCGTATTGGCGGCGGCTGAAAAAGCGCTTTCATTGGCCAATGATGACACGCAAGTCATTCCCGGGCACGGTCCTATGGCGAGTAAGGCCGATCTGATGGGCTATCGCGATATGCTGAAAGATGTGATTGCTAAGGTAGGCGATGCAAAAAAGTCTGGAAAGTCACTCGCAGAAGTACAAGCCATGAAACCAGCCGCCAAATATGATACCAATCCCAATGGATTCATCAAAGGCGATGCTTTTGTTGAGGCAGTTTATAAAAGCTTATAATCAAATATAACCTTTTTCATCTTAATCCACGCTCATATTGGCAATTTCTTTGTGCAATTGTTTGAACAAGGGTTTGATATTCAGCAGCCTGTCTTCTTCCTGTGCGATAATGGCATTAAAAGCTTTGCGTTTATATTCTAATATGCGGGCTTTATCAGGACATTGTGAAAGAGATAGGCTCGATATTAATATATCAATCATGCGATCAGCCCCGTGCAGACGCCCCCACAGATAATCATTCTCGCGATATGTGCGGCTGAAAAAGGCACCAAAACTGTAAAATTCAGTCCCTTTAAGCGTAGCCATTGCCCCGCCTTTTCTGATCGTTTGTGCATCTTCTGGAGAAATACGATCAATCTTTATTGGATCAAACTCATCCAAACCTTCGCCCTGTAATAATGGCAATGTCGCAATGTCATAGAGCGGATAGCCAATATAGCCGAGCAGCATAATGCGCTGCGCATCCTTGGGCATATCTTGTAATGCCTCGCACAGCAATGCATCGCATTTTTCATCCAGCGCGACCAAATCTCTTTGCTCTGCCAGAGCATCCAGCAACGCAGCAGGGTTTTCGAGTGCATTTTCAACGACAGAAATCATAGCATCTTTATGATAATGGGACGTTTCCCTCTCTAAATAAAGGGCCAAGCAATCATATATGGCTTTATGCATATTATTGGTAATATCATCAGAAAATGATGGATTATCCTCAATCTCAATAGCCAATCGCCGTGCCAAGAAACGCATGCGGCGGATACGAAAACGCAGATCATATTGGCGAAAGAAATTGAAAACAGCTTTCGTAGCTCCTTTGCCATTAGACGCTGCCATAATATCCAAATCACGATTGTTTAATTCTTGCCAAATGCTCTTTTTCAAATTGCTGTAAAAGCTTGCAGATTTTCCGCTTACCACCTGTTTAGAAAAAGCAACAATATCATCGACAATGCCTGCTAGTTTCATATGACCATAAGCGGCAAAACTCAGTCCCGCTAAGGCGCTGCTTTTCTGATGGGCAGAAACGCGCCATTTGGTAATGCGTTTGGGGGTTGGCCGCGTGAGCAGAAATGTTTTGCCCAACATGCTCTCTATTTGACCTTCAATTTCTACTTTCAAATGGTCAGTAATGGATTGCATGCGCAATATACGGTCTGATTTTATTTGAATATCTTCGAGGCTATCGCGAATGGGCTGTTGGCGTGGAATATTTGAAATGGCACCAAAAACAGTGGGGAAAAAGCCTGGTAATTTTGATATTATTTCAGGTTCTTCATCTTTTGAAAACCGCCTTGGAGATGGATCTATATATACAAAACGCCGATCCACCTCGCGGCGTGCAGGACGATTGCGCAGCGCACTCATGGCTTGACGAAAGGGTGCATTATTAAGCACAGAACCATCGATAAGGGCTGTATCAGCCGCGCAGCCTCTGATAAATTGATGCGGTAAAACACGCTCCAAAAATTCATCGCGTTCGTGCCATTTCTCGCCGCGCTTTGTCATAACGGCATCAATCTCTCGAGAGGTAAAGGGTGGAAATGCACCCGGGAAGCTAGCCGTTGCCCGTGCTGCAAAAACCAATTCGGGCCCTTTGGCCAAATGATCCGCTTTATGGGGGCAGGTCCCGCTCTCACAAGATTTGAAATGCAGTGTTAATCGATGTTCGGTTTCGACGACTGTACTGGGGCTATTGAGCTGTAATTCTTCATAATATCCACGAAAGTCGGTAACGGTGACGAATAAATCGAGTGGCTGGCCTTCGGGTAGTAAGGGTGGTTTATTGGGTGAATTGCGCATAGCATCCACGGCATTGAGCAGCATCGCAGTAAATTCTTTGCCGCCAAAAGGAGGGGCAAACCAGCGTGCACGAATAAGGCGTGATAATTTATGCGCCACTTCATCGCGCTTGTCGCTAGAAACGGATTTCTCGACCGCCCCACCTTTGCGGCGCAGCGCAAGCCAAACGAGCGGTGTTGCCCAAAATTTGGAAAAGCGTGAGAGTGGCCTTGCATCTGGGTCGAGCAATTTATCGACATCGGCCATGTCGAGCCATAGATCAGTCAGCGGGTCGAGCGATTGTCCTGTTGCAATGGCTTTGGCCAAAAATACGCCATTAATGCCGCCAGCGCTTGACCCTGAGATAATATCAGACATGACACGTAATTTTGTGCCAGTATCATGCTCTATATCGCGCATGATTTCCATATAGATTTGCGCAGAGCCATCTTCTACATTTTGATCATCATGATAATCTCTGCTGGTACGCAGCATATGCCAAATTTCTTTGGTAACGCCGTGCATATATACGGCCAAGCTAACGCCGCCATAACAGACTAAGGATAATCGTAATTCTTTTTCAATCATGTAAAGTCGCCATATTTAACAGGAGTGTCTATTTTACATATATTAGGCTGATTTGCTAAAAATTGTCACTATTTATTTACGATGTACACAAAATAAAGTAAGATTTTGTTCATAGTTTGTTCTTGAATAATTTTAATATGGGGCTATGCCGTAGATATGGCAAAAGCAAAGAAAAAATATAGATGCCAAAATTGCGGAGATATATCGCCGCGTTGGCAAGGGCAGTGCGATAATTGTGGAGAATGGAATAGCTTGCAAGAAGAGGCGGCTGCGACTGTATTTTCCGCGAAACATGATCTGCAAAGCGGCGGTCGCAGCGTTCAGATGGTGGATTTGAATAGCGCAATAGAGCTTCCCAAAAGATGCAGCACAAATATTACAGAATTTGACCGTGCGCTGGGCGGGGGACTGGTTCCAGGATCGGCCATATTGTTGGGCGGCGATCCTGGTATAGGTAAATCAACCTTGCTCCTCCAGACCGTTGCAAATTTGGCTTATAAAGGTTTAAAAACGGCTTATATTTCGGGCGAGGAAGCAGTCGATCAGGTGCGGCTGCGCGCTCGCAGACTGGGGCTTGGTGATGCGCCCGTTAGTTTAGCGGCAGCGACTTCGGTAAGGGATATATTGACAACTTTGAGCGATGGTGAGGCGCCCGCTTTAATCATTATCGATTCTATTCAAACCATGCATAGCGATCAAATAGAGGGCGCGCCGGGAACGGTCAGCCAAGTGCGCTCTTCGGCGCAAGAGCTTATTCGTTTTGCCAAAAAATGTGGAAGCGCCTTAATATTGGTGGGGCATGTTACCAAAGATGGTAGCATAGCTGGGCCGCGCGTATTGGAACATATGGTCGATACAGTGCTAAGCTTCGAAGGAGAACGTAGTCACCAATATCGTATATTGCGTGCCAGCAAAAACCGCTTTGGTGGAACCGATGAAATCGGTGTTTTTGCGATGGAGGAAAAAGGCCTAACTGAGGTTGCTAATCCTAGTTCATTATTTCTTTCTGACCGTGATGATCATGTGACGGGTGGGGCCGTATTTCCTGCATTAGAGGGGACGCGGCCCGTGCTCATCGAAATACAAGCTTTAACCGTGCGATTGGCATCAGGGGCAACGCCGCGCCGTGCTGTGGTTGGCTGGGATAGCGGCCGTTTGGCGATGATATTGGCAGTATTAGAGGCGCGCTGCGGCCTTAGTTTCAGTACCTGCGAGGTTTATTTGAATATCGCTGGGGGCTATAAAGTATCCGATCCTGGAGCTGATCTGGCTGTTGCTGCGGCGCTTATTTCGGCTTTGGCGGAAAAACCATTGCCATCCGATGCTATTTTGTTCGGTGAGATTGCACTTTCTGGTGAGATACGGCCTGTGGCACATGCCAATTTACGGGTTAAAGAGGCCGAAAAATTAGGATTTAATCAGGCTTATTTGCCATCGGGTGGGGGTGATGTGAAAGGTATGAAACAGCAAAAATTTAAAACATTGCGCAATCTCGTTGACCATATGCTTGGTCGCGATTAGCAAGGTGGAATGACGGTTATTGATATTATCACATTATTTTTGCTTGGCGGCGGTGCGATATTTGGTTTTGCACGCGGTTTTGTGCAAGAAATATTGTCTATTTTTTCTTGGGTGTTGGTAGTTTTTGCCATTCGTTTTTTACACGGTCCCATTACATCCTATCTAGTGGAACCCATTGGTACCGATACAGGGGCAGCGGTAATGGCGTTTTTATCTATTGCCATCATCACATATTTTTTTGGCAAACAAATTGCCAAATCGATAGGAGCCAAGAGCAGGAAATCCGTCCTTGGCCCTGTTGATAGAGTTTTGGGCTTTGGTTTTGGAGCCTTAAAAGGCCTTATAATTGCAACATTGCTCTATCTGTTGCTCATATTATTAATGGAAACAATATGGACTGGGGAAGATAAACCTGAATGGTTGACGCAATCGCGCACCTATCCAATATTAAATGCCAGTGGTAATGCGCTTTCTACCTTTATTGAGGAACGCAGGGCATCTTTGGACGAACAGCTTATTGAAGAAGAGGATCGCATTAGTAATGGCGGTTCTGATATATGATATCACTCGAAAATGGCTGAAACGCTCTATACTCGTGATATTTTGCGATTAGCATCGCAGTTAGAATATAACCCTTCTTTCTCGGATAGTCTTGAGGATTATACGGTTGGCTATGCTGAAATGAAATCTAATATCTGTGGTAGCATAACAAAGGTCAAAGTTGCAATGCGCGATGCTGTCATTCTAGAGGCCCTATTTGATATTAAGAGCTGCGCAATGGGACAGGCTGCGACCGCTCTACTAATTGAATATATGCATGGTAAAAAATATAGTGAGATAATGGATATGCGTATGGCGCTGCAATCAAGATTGAGAGGAAATGGTCATAATGTATCGGCTTTTCCTAAGTTGGAAATATTAGATGCGGCTATTGGTTATACGGCCCGCCATGGAGCTATTTTATTGCCTTATGATACTCTGCTTAAAGCTATGAGAGGTGAGATACCATAATGGAAGATATGCATCATTTCATGATCGAGTTTTTTGTATCAGGGACCATTTTACTCGGCACAGGTATGGTATTTGTACTGTTATTTCGATACATTGGCTTAGGCGCTGTGCTTGGATATTTGGTGGCTGGTATTATTGTAGGACCCCATGTTTTGGGATTTGTATCAGAGGCAGAATCTATTCTTGCTTTTGCAGAAATTGGCATTGTCCTATTGCTATTTTTGGTAGGATTAGAATTATCGCCAAGACGGCTCTGGCAAGCACGTGGTGATATATTTATATTGGGACCGTTACAGGTAGTGTTATGCGGATTGGCCCTTTTTGCAGCTATTCTCTATTTTTATCCCAGCTTTACATGGCAAGCGGCCTTGGTAATAGGTCTGCCGCTGGCGCTATCTTCTACTGCACAGGTTTTGCCTTTGCTTCAATCTGATGGCAGATTGAAAACGGAATATGGGTCTAAATCATTTTCGATCCTCTTATTTCAGGATATTTCTATCGTGCCATTATTGGCGATAGTGGCTGCTTTCTCGCGCGTGCCAGAACCTGTTGGTGCAGTATCAGGCTGGATGCTGTTATTGCTGGGGTCGCTATCAATATTGGCATTGGTGCTGATTGGACATTATATTTTGACGCCTCTGCTCAAACTTATTGGCCGTGTCTCAGAGAGGGAATTGTTCATTGTAGCAGGCCTATTCACAGTGTGTGCTAGCGCCGCATTAATGCAGCTCATCGGTTTGTCTGCGGCTTTGGGTGCGTTTATTGCAGGGGTAATGTTAGCAGAATCGCCTTATCGCCATGAATTAGAGGCCGATATTGACCCATTTCGCTCTATATTGCTCGGTTTATTCTTTCTTGCAGTGGGTATGTTATTGGATATAAATGTAATATTGAGCAATCCCGTCAAAATCATAATATCGGCAATAGCCTTGGTTGTGATCAAAATTATCATCATATTTTCTATTGGCCGTTTCCGTGGTATAAGCAAACAACCTTCGATTGTGATGGCTTTATTTCTCTCACAAGGGGGTGAATTTGGTTTTGTATTATTTGCGGCTGCACAAAATGCGCTCTTAATAGAAAGTGCTGCGGCCAGCTATTTTGGTGCAATTATTACCTTATCAATGGCGAGTACGCCTTTTCTAATTATTGCAGCGCAGAAATATATCGCATGGCGCAATATCACACTCACGCAAATTAATGAGGATGAAGACATTGCTCAGGGCTGTATCATCATAGTGGGGCATGGCAGATTTGGTCAAACAGCATCGCAAATAGTCCAAGGGGCTGGATATTCTGTGACCTTGATAGACCAAAAACCCGACCAGATTGATTTAAGTGGACGGTTTGGCCGCAAAGTATTTTATGGCAATGGAACCCGCATCGATTTACTTAGAAGAGCAGGGGCACAGCAAGCCGTGGCTATATTATTTTGCTGTGATGAACGGTCAATTGATACAGAAACATTGGTCCCTATACGCGATACTTTTCCGCACCTGCGTATTTATGTTCGCTGTTTTGATCGCAGGCAGAAAATGGAATTAATGCATGAAGCTGATATTAAAACATATAGAGAGTTGTTTGAATCATCGGTAGCTATGGCACGTGATATGCTGGGTGATTTAGGATGTGAAGAAACGAAGCGCGATAAAGTTATAGATGAATTTCGTAAACGTGATATGCTAAGGTTACAGGCCCAATTTTCTGAAAAAACCATGGAAACTGGACATAATCATAGCTTTGGTTCGATAATGTCGGATAGATTTGATGTTGATGATGTAAAATCTTAGCTATGCTTTTCACTTGCTATTGTGTCGTCTAAAAATTGTCTGATATTATCAATATCGATATCATTGGCCAAGAAAGCTTGCCCAATAGCGCGCGCTAATAGAAATGGTAATTTCCCTGCGCTCATTTTTTTGTCGTGCATCATATGACCAACTAATGTCTCTCCGTCACATGATATTGGGCAATCGGCGATGCGCGTCGGTAATTTTGCTTTTGAGAGCAATGCCGCTATTTTTTTAGCTTGATGAGGAGGGCATAACCCTTGTGTTTCTGAATAGCGAAAAGCTAAAACCATTCCAACCGCAACGCCTTCGCCATGCAATAATGTGTCACCAAACCCAGCCTCAGCCTCTAATGCATGACCAAATGTATGCCCCAAATTAAGTAATGCTCTTACGCCACTTCTTTCTTGTTCATCGGCAGCAACGATGGATGCTTTGGCTGTAACTGATGTTTTTATAGCGTGGATGCGGGTTGCGGAATCACCTACGAAGAAGTTTTCGACCTCTGCATTACACCAATTGAAAAAGCTTTTATCTTGGATTAGGCCATATTTCACGATTTCAGCGAATCCAGCGGCTATTTCTCTTGGCGGCAGGCTGTCTAAAACCATAGGATCAATGAGTACAAGCGAAGGTTGGTGGAAAGCACCGACAAGGTTTTTACCGCTTTTGCTATTGATAGCTGTTTTACCACCAACGCTGCTATCTACTTGCGCTAATAATGTGGTGGGAATTTGAATGAAGTTACAGCCGCGTTTTATGATATGCGCTGCAAACCCTGTAATGTCACCAACTACGCCGCCGCCCAAAGCAATAATATGGTCATTACGTTCCACACCTTTTGCAATCAACCATTCACAAATATGCTCTAAATTGATCCAGTTTTTTGCCTTTTCGCCTACGGGTAATGTAAATATTTCTAATCTAATATTATTTTTTTCCATATGGTTTTGAAATTTTGGCAGAACATAGCGCGCGACATTTTCATCGGTGATTAACAGAAACTTTCCGTCACGAGATTTATCTCTGATGATATTTGTGCATTGCGCAGTTAGGCCATCGCCTATTAAAATATCATAGCTATTATTGTTCAACGCGACCTTCACTGTCTCATATGATATTGTCATTCCAATAAAGCCTTTAAAATATTATTCACTGTTTTTTCATGTGGAGCATTGTCTGTGCGTATGTGATATGTGGCAAGTGCATAGATAGGATCTCTTATTTTACTGAGGCCAGAAATAATTTTCTTAGGATCACCATTTTTTAATAAAGGCCTATTATTTTTGCGTTTGACGCGTGTTACCAATATATCTAGCTGGGCATGCAGCCATATAGATATAGCATTGTCCAATATCAGTTCGCGGGTTTGCGGATTGATAAATGCACCGCCGCCTGTTGCAATGACTTTTTGTTTCCCATCCATTAACCTTCGAATGACTTTTCTCTCTCCCTCACGGAAATGTGCTTCGCCATGTTTTTCAAAAATGTCATTTATATCCATGTTAGCGGAAACAATGATTTCATCGTCAACATCAACAAAAGGCATGTGAAGCGTAGATGCAAGGCGTCTGCCGATTGTCGATTTACCGACACCCATAATACCAACAAGCACAATGGGCTTGCCGTTAAGGCCTCTAATAACATGATTTATATCAGGCTTTAATTTTTGATGGATAGATTTCATTGCGATATGGTCTATATATCGGCTAAGCAATAGAGCAAAGAGATAAACAGAGTAAGCTTCACACTATTTTATGGTAAAAAGGGTTGAACAAAAAATGGTTCGCAGAAGAAAAAGTCCTCCTGGATATTTATACATTATAATAATTGCAGTATTTGTCATTGGTTCATTATTTATACTAGAATGGCTAGGAAGCGAAAAACAGCAGACCTTGGTTGATAAGCCTATTGAGTTGCCTGAACAATATCAAAAAGAGATTGATGCAAAAAAAGCTGCTGATGAAGCTCTAGAGCGCGAAGGCCCAGGAGCAATATGAAATATAGCCATAAATATTCACTGCTCATCTTAGCAGGAACAATATTTGCATTGCCCGCCGTTTCACAAGATGCACCCGAATCATTATTGCCGCCAGGCTTTGATGATCCAGCGCCGCCACCTCCAGAGCCTACTCCCGAAACACCTGATGCTTCAAACGTTGCGCCGCCGCCAGTATCTCAGCCTCGTGACAATCCTCCACAACCGTCATTGGTTCCATCTCGGCCAGAAGACAGTGGGCCTAACAATGTGAAGTCTACTTCTAACTCTGAACAGAATAGCGCAATATCAGAAGAAGATGAGCCACTACGTTATATTGTGCCGACTGCCAAGCGGCGCTCTCTTGGTGTAGTAGGTGTGATAAATGAATCGCAAGGTGGTTTTGAGCAATCTATATTTAAGGAACGTGATGGGGAATATTTAACTCGTCTTATGAAAAGTTTGAAAGCTCCGTTCATTTCGCGTTGGGGAACGATTGTGACTAGGCGGCTGCTGATGAGTAAAATGGCCGCCCCTAATGGCGTTGATGGAGCAGATTGGGTAGCAGAGAGGTCTTGGTTATTGCTGCGCATGGGAGAATCAGTCAATGCACGGTCTTTAGTGCAACAAGTTGATGCGCGGCAATATTCAAATAGGCTTTATAAAGTTGCCATGCCTGTATTTTTGGCCAATGGTGATTTAGCAGGATTTTGTCCATTAGCAGATAGTGCAGCAAGAAAAACCGATGATAATAGTTGGAAAATGTCTCGTGTGATATGCTTGTCACTATCAGGAGAACAAAGCCGAGCCACTTCATTGCTCAATCAAGGACGTCGGGGGCAATGGGCAACGGGTGTTGATTATCTCTTGGCTGAAAAAGCTATTGGTGCAGGAACAAATGGCCGAAGGGCCGTTAAAATAGAATGGGAAGGTGTTAACGGCTTTAATGCATGGCGTCATGGGCTGTCGATCGCAACAGGTGTTAAACCACCAGAGCGTTTTTATAATATTTCAGGCAGGCATGTAAGAAGCTGGCTGGTGTTAGCACCGATGATATCAGTGAATGATCGTATTATATCTTCCTATGCTGCGGCTGCGGCTGGAACATTATCCAATATGGCTATGGTTGATCTTTTTGCTTCGGCGGATGAAGATGAAGATACAAACGCACAAACTAGAGAGTTAACTAATCTTCTAAATCGAGCTTATACAGGAGGTTTAGAGGAACGCATTTTGGCAATGAACGCGCTCTGGGATAGCCGAGATAATGAATTTTCACGATACTCCATGCGCGTTCTGACGGCGCGCGCAGCAGCGCAATTAACACCTTCCGAATTGGAAAATACTGATATTGATGCACTGGTATCATCTATGATGACCGCTGGTTTAGATATTCAGGCTAAAAAATGGCTGAAATTTGCTAATGTAGGAACTTCTGCATGGGCACAAATCATGGTTGGTACTGATATTGAAGAGGCTATTACATCATCACATATTGATGATTTTTATAGCCAAGATAACAGCGTTTCTGGATCAAAAACATCCATGCTTATTGCTGCTGCTGCGGGTTTGAACCGCTTTGAAGGTAATGTGGAAGAGGTATCTGATCAATATGATGTGGATATTTTAAAAGAGACAAGATGGAGTGATTCCATTAACAAAGCTGTGAAGAGAAAGGATAAAGGAGCCGTGATTTTATTATCGGTTGCTGGATTACAAGGCAATAGTTGGAATAAAGTACCTGCTTTTCATGTTTATAATATTGTCAAAGCTTTAAATGCTGTTGGATTAAATGCTGAAGCACGCATGATTGCAGCAGAGGCTATTGATCGTGCCTAAATGAATCACAGCGATTCTGAATTAATAGATATTTTTTTGGAAATGTTATCGGCTGAGCGCGGTTTGGCGGCCAATACCATCAGCGCCTATCAAAATGATTTGCAGGATGCATCCGATTTTCTGAATCAAAAACTAGCTTTTTCTAAAGCAGAGAAATTATCAACTTTGTCACACCATTGGCGCGATCTAGGAGATAATAGCGTAGCCCGTAAATCCTCTGCTCTACGGCAATTTTTTGAATTTTTGGAAGAAGAATCAATACGCTTAGATAATCCTTCTTCCACATTGCCAAAACCACAAAAAAAACGTGCCTTACCGAAAATATTAAGCCTAGCTGAAGTTGACCAGCTTTTTGAATATGTTGAACATAAGATAAATGCAAACAATGTGCATCGCAACGATTATCGTTTGGCCGCTCTGCTCGAACTGCTCTATGGTTCTGGTTTGCGGGCCAGTGAATTGGCCTCTATTCCTTATAATGCTGTATTAGTTGATAAACCTTACATCATATTAAAAGGCAAAGGCGATAAAGAGCGATTGGTGCCTATCTCTGACAGAGCGCGTCACGCCGTTGTAAGGTGGCGTGCTTGTATTAGTGATAAATCCCTATATTTATTTCCAACCAGCAAAAGTGGAATACAGGGGCATATAAGCCGTATTAGGCTTTATCAGATCATTAAAAAATTGGCATTAGATGCTGGATTAGAACCTGCTAAACTTAGTCCGCATGTCTTGCGCCATGCTTTTGCAACGCACTTACTGGCAGGAGGTGCGAATCTTAGAGCATTACAAACTATGTTGGGGCACAGTGATATATCAACGACAGAAATATATACCCATGTTGATGCTAGTAAGCTTATAAAGTTGGTGAATAGCCGTCATCCACTGACAAAACAGACGCTCCCGCGTTGACCAAATCAAATTTGCGTTCTAATCGGTAATCATGACTATATATTTGGAATTTGAAAAGCCAATAGCAGAGCTAGAATCGCGTATATTAGATTTACAAAAAACAGCGGATGAATCCCCTGTTGATCTTGATCCTGATATGCTGAAATTGCGGGTGAAGGCCGATAAACTTATCAGCGACACCTATAAAAAACTATCACCTTGGCAAAAAACCCAAGTAGCAAGACATCCCGAACGTCCGCATTTCAAGCATTTTATGGAAATAATGTTTGATGAATTTATCCCGCTTGCGGGGGATAGGGCCTTTGCCGATGATCAGGCAATTATTGGTGGTTTTGCTAGGAGTGGCGATCGCAGGCTTGTTGTTATTGGTCATGAAAAGGGTGATGATACCGAAAGCAGGATTAAGCATAATTTTGGTATGGGTAAACCGGAGGGGTATCGCAAAGCGATACGTTTGATGGAATTAGCAGATAAATTTAAGCTTCCCGTTTTAACCCTAGTTGATACATCAGGTGCATTTCCGGGTGTACAAGCAGAAGAGCGCGGTCAAGCAGAAGCTATAGCTCGTTCTACGCAAAAATGCTTGGAACTAGGCGTACCAATGGTATCTTGTATTGTCGGAGAAGGTGGTAGCGGCGGTGCTGTAGCCCTAGCAGCTGCAAATTGCGTGTTAATGATGGAACATAGTGTGTACTCGGTCATATCGCCCGAAGGCTGCGCATCTATATTATGGCGTACAGGAGATAAAGCGGCCGATGCCGCACAAGCGATGAAAGTCACGGCCCAAGATTTGATTAAATTAGGTGTCATTGATAAGATAGTAGAAGAACCTGTTGGCGGTGCGCATCGCAATAAATCGCTTGCTATTGCTAATGTTGGGAAAGAGGTTTTTGAAGCATTGGACGCATTATCAGGGATGAGCGCTAGAGATTTAAAAACATCACGGGCGGAAAAATATCTTACCCTAGGTTCGCTTTAATGTTTCGATCCTCTACTTTACGTGTTGAATAAAGATTTTACATTGAATAGCGCTAATTTGCATTATGGTTAATTGTAAACATGCTGTTCATACCGTTATATTTACGGTTCTAAAAAAGTAGGAATATTAATCATGCAAAGACATATATTAGCGCAATTACTTATGGGTGGTGCTGCCATATCGCTGATAAGTGGTTGTGCTACTTCGGCGGAAGCGACCAGAGATAATAGCAATTTGGCGCCGCAGGCCATTACTGCAAAAGAAAAAGCCCAAGGCGATGAATTTCATCCGCAAATTTTACAAGAGTTTGGCGGGGCATGGGAATCGGCGCAAACCCCTTATGTGGTGAGCGTTGGTAAAAATATTGCACTGCAATCAGGCTTAGGGAATGCAGAGCAAGATTTTACCGTCACATTATTAAATTCTCCTGTGAATAATGCTTTCGCGATTCCGGGGGGATATATTTATATCACGCGTCAATTAACGGCTTTATGTAACAGCGAAGCCGAAATGGCTGGCGTTTTGGGCCATGAAGTGGGGCATGTCGCTGCGCGGCACAGCAAAAAACGCCAGAGCAGAGCGCGGCGCAATGGTCTATTGGGGATATTGGGAACTGTAGCGGGTGGTTTATTGGGTGATAATGGTGGTTTAGCAGGTCTATTTGGCGGATTAGCGCAGCAATATTCTGGCACAGTGGCTAATTTACTAACGCTCGGCTATTCGCGTAAACAAGAAGAAGAATCGGATGATTTGGGCGTACAATATCTGAGCAAAGCGGGGTATGATCCAACAGCACTATCCGATATGCTATTATCTTTATCTTTAGCGACCAATGTTGATGCATTGGCGGCTGGACGCGAAGCGCAAGCCGTACCTGCATGGGCAAGCACTCACCCTGAGCCTGCGAAACGCGTGCGCCGTGCATTGAGAGAAGGGCAAAGCTACGCTGCATCTAATGTGCGCAGAGCAGATCGCCATTTGGCTAATATCGATGGTATGCTTTATGGAGATGATCCGAAACAAGGCATTGTCGATGGCCAAGACTTTATCCACCCTGATTTGCGTTTTAAGTTTCGTGCACCTTCTGGATATTCCATGCAAAATGGTACACGCGCGGTACAAATTAATGGGAGCGGGGGAAGAGCATTTTTCACCACATTAGCGTATACTGGGAATCGAACTAACTATATTAACGCTGCATTTAAGGCAGTAGCAGGTGAAGACCAGACCATAAATTATGGAGATATTACAACGACATCGGTCAATGGGATCACTTCCTTTACATCGAGGGCAAGAGTGCAAGGGCAGAACGGTGATATTGAAGTTACTGTTTTTGCCTATGAATTTTCTAAATCACAGGCATTTCATTTTGTGACAACCAGTCCAGTGGGCGCTCGTCCATTTGATGTCATGTATCAGAGCGTTAGACGTATTAGTGCGAATGAGGCTTCCGCTGTTAAACCACGGAAAATCAGAGTGGTAACAGTTCAAAGAGGCGATACTATCGATAGTCTCTCAAATAGAATGGCATATGATAATCTGAAACGCGAGAGATTTATGGCGCTTAATGGAATGGCGAGTGCGCGCACATTAGCGGCAGGCGCAAAAATGAAAATAGTGACCTATTGATAGGCTGCCATGTCGATAATCACTAAATTATATCCATATTATCGCCGAAGACTGTATTGAGCATAAAAAAGGGCAGTGACATAATGTCACTGCCCGATTTTAAGTCATTTGACTTATGCTTAATATTAAGCAGATGTCATAGCTTCATCAACATTTGTGAAGGTGTTGGTCAATGTGTTACCAACTTGGCTCATTGCAGCAACAGCAGCAACAGCGATAAGAGCAGCGATTAGACCATATTCAATAGCCGTTGCGCCTTCTTCGTTTTTCATGATTTTTGAAAATAATTTCATTTTAAGTCTCCATAGTTCAATTAATTTTAACACCCATGCCGCATAAATATCTAACGACGAACTATCTTATATGTTGTAATCCCTACTAATTTGTTAATATCTAAAAAAATATTATCCAGATTTAGCAACCGTATTAGAAACAAAGTCCCACATATTAATTGTCGTATCAGCAACCTGTGAAACGGACACAGAAATTGCAATTACGATTAATGATATGATAAGACCATATTCGATAGCCGTCGCACCCTCTTGGCATCGAAGAATGTTTTTTATATTTTTCAACATTTATTTCTGCCTTTGGTTAGATTGCGAACAACTACTGTTTTTCACAAAAGGATTAACAAATTCTTTAAGAGCGAGAAGAAAATGGAAAATAAACCGACATTATTATTTGTAGTAGCTCTTGCTCTCATAGATCAAAATGGAAAAATATTGATGCAAACCAGACCTTTAGGGAAGTCTATGGCTGGATTATGGGAGTTTCCTGGAGGAAAGGTAGAAGAAGCTGAGTTACCAGAGTTTGCAATTATAAGAGAGCTAAAGGAAGAATTGAACATCTCTATATCTCGACAAGACTTAAAGCCGACATGCTTTGCTAGCGAACCGCTGGGTGAGAAAAGCTTACTCTTATTGCTTTATATGGCTGATAAATGGCATGGCGATATTATTGCAAAAGAGGGGCAGAAATTTGATTGGTTTGATTTGGACTCAATTCTTGAACTTGCAATGCCGCCTGCGGATATTCCACTCGTAGAGAATTTGAAAAAAATACTCCAAGATGGAGAGTGATTTTTATTTTCATCTCTTTTATCAAAAAATATTGTGCTTGAGCTATTTTTTTAGTGCTTCTGCAAGAGATATCTTACCGCTTCCACGCTTTGCTGGTTGTGGTTGATCGGGTGAGGGAGCCCATCCATTAAAATGTATTAATGCGCAATGCTCTGATACTTTGCCGTCTTCTTCTTGCAGTTCGGTCCACTTTTCCAATGCTCTATATAATGATGCTTTATTATATATTGCCGTATGTGTTGATAGGCTGTTGCCTAAACCTAAATCTCTAATGTCACTTACTAGATCAAATAGACTCGAATATCGAATGATAAGATTGTCCCGATCAGCAACTGGTAATTTAAACCCTGCACGAACAAGCAAATCAGCCATAGTCCTTATATCTATCTGTGGATGGATATGCGCGCGCACAGCATCGTCATCGGCAAATATCATGATAGATTTGAGCGTAGATAGTGAACCGCTACCAAATATACTGCCTAATAATAAACCATCTGGTTTTAGGAAACGGCGCATTTGTATAAGAGCCCCAGGCAAATCATTGATGCTGTCTAACGTACCGCCTGTTATGATGGCATCAAATTGTTCTGCTTTATATCGTAAGGCATCTTCACTCTGATACGCTTCCAATATAATTTGGGCATCTTTTGATATAGCATTGTTACCCGCTTCAATAAAATCATTTACATATTGAATCATAGGCCCCGTGATAAGGACATTATGAAATTGCCGCGTGATTGCAGATAGTCGCTCGCAAAATTCTGCGGCTATATAATCCCAAATAAAACTAGTTCTGCCAGTATCATTTAAACGGCTCTGTGCCCTCTTTAATTTAGCGTGTCTTTTGGACATATTAAATATTTGCGGTGTTTGGTCTGATTCACTCATTTAATCCTTGTGCCGATAAAAAATAGGCGCGACAAGATAATGTGCAATATTCTCTATCTCAGATAATCACTAATATCGCGAATGTGTCTATCGCAACAATATTGCCATCACGCTGCCCTTCTTGCGGTGATATTGTGCATCATAATCAAAATGATCATGTTATGAAGCATAGTGGTTTTTGTATATCATGCTGGAATGAACTTAAATTTCTAACACCGCCATGGTGTATAAGCTGCACACGGCCTTTTGAATTTATCGAAGAGGGAGCAAATAGTGAGCAATTGAAATGCGGCTATTGCATTCATAAGCCGCCATTGCATGATGGGATAAGGGCTGCGCTTATATATGATGATATCAATAGCAAAGTTATTTTAAAACTTAAATATTCGGGGCGTATCTCAATTGCTAATTTAATTGCCGATCATTTGCAGAGGTTTCTATATGATGATTTGGATAAATTGGGGGGTGATATATGGATGGTGCCTGTACCGCTCCATTGGACAAGATTATGGAAACGCACTTATAATCAATCAGCATTAATTGCAGATGCATTGATAATTTCATTAAAACGAGACAATGTAGCTGAAGTGCCATTACATATTGTTGATTTGCTAAAACGCATAAAGCGGACACCCCCTTTAAGAGGTAATAATGGAAAAGACCGCCAAAGATTATTAAAAAATGCTTTTGTTCTTAATCCTAAATATATGAATCAGATTAAAGGGCGTACCATAATATTGGTGGATGATGTTTATACAAGCGGTGCCACCACGGATGCTTGCGTCAAGACACTTAAATCTGCTGGCGCCGCAAAAGTGATTATTTATTGCTGGACGCGCGTAATAAAATAACCCTCTATATTGACTTTAGTCTGTCTAACCACCATCTGTATCGAAAGGAAAATATTATGGCTAACATTGAAATATATAGCAGTTTTACATGCCCATTTTGTCATCGTGCAAAGTCACTCTTAAGACAAAAAGGCGTCGAATTTACGGAGCATAACGTCACTCTTGGTGGTCCTTTAAAAGAGGCAATGATAGCGCGCGCCGATGGCAGACGCACCGTTCCACAAATCTTTATCGACGACCAACATATTGGTGGTTTTGATGATCTTTATGCGCTTGACAATGCGGGTAAGCTGGATCCTCTGCTACAGGCTTAAGATGATTATATTTGATCTTATTTGCACACATAATCATATATTTGAGGGATGGTTTTCCTCCTCACAGGATTATGAGTCGCAAAAAGAGAGTAAATTATTACGATGTCCGATTTGTGGTTCAGAGGATATTAAAAAATCTATCATGGCGCCTAATGTTGGGATTAAAGCTAATCAGAAGAAAATAACATCTCCAAAACCAAGGGTACATCATCCCAGTTCATCGCAGATGAGCACTGCAGAATATAAAGAAATTGAACAGACTGAACGACAAGGTCAACTAGAAAAATCAGATATACCGCTTAGCATGCCAAATAATAATGCTATAGAAGAGGCTGTCAAAACACTAGCAAAAGTGCAAGAGGCCGTGCTTAAAGAGTCTGTTTGGGTTGGTAATAAATTTTCCCAAGAAGCGCGTTCGATGCATTATGGAGAGACGGATAAGAGGCAAATTCATGGCAGCGCTTCGCAAAAAGAAGCAAATGAATTGCAAGAGGAAGGTATTGAAATAGCTGCATTGCCTTTACCCTATATTCCACCTAATTTGAAAAATTGAGACCTCTAATCGCGAACTCTTACTGAGCGTCATATTTAATAATATATCTATGCCAATATTGTGCCATTGACTGCCACAATGAGCCGCTTATTTCTGTTTTGTTCTTTTGGGATTGGAGGCTTGATTTAATTTTATTAGCCGCTAAACCGCTTGAAACTAGGAGTTTTGAATAATGCGCCCATAGCTCAGTCGGATAGAGCATCAGATTCCTAATCTGGGGGCCAGTGGTTCGAATCCACTTGGGCGC
>CALDZL010000117.1 GCA_937944295.1 uncultured Sphingorhabdus sp. | reverse complement strand
ATCAAACTATAACGTCTATCATTACGGAAGAAGTTACGCGGTGCTGTTGTGCCATCCCCAGAGATAGTTTGCTCTGTTTCTGTAATATCATCTAGCAAGTTTACGCCTTGGATACCCACTTTGAAATTCTCATTAATATTATAGAATATCGATGCATCCAATTGGCCCGTTGCCCGCTGGAAAATAGAATTGAATGGGAAGATAACATCACGCTGCGTAAGCTGAAAGCGGCTCCGCCAATTATAGGCGGCTCGTGCCTCAAACCCGTGTTTTTCATAGAGGCCAACAATGTTGAAGTTGTGACGCGATACCCGTGGAAACACATCCCGATCTATTGGGAAACGTGCAATTGAAGGCTGATCTTCGATAGGTGTTCCATCATTACCAAGCAAGTTTTCATCTAGCGTATTATCAACACCATCAGCATCTATGAAGGTATAGGTGGCTTGCAGACCAAGCCCACTTAATGGACCAGGTAAGAAATCATAAAATTGCTGATAGGCGACTTCAACACCTGTAACCGTTCCATTTTGGGATGTGTTAACCTCACCATTACGCGTTAGATTACCAAATTCGGTAACATCTGTAGCAATATTAAGCGGTGCGAAAGCAATGAAATTACTTATGCTTTTGTGGAAACCCGATATTGTTAATGACCCACCTTGGTTGAAATACCACTCCCAAGAGACATCAAAATTATCAGATATTTGCGGCAATAATGAAGCATTACCCGTTGTATTACCAATAAAGCCTCCGAAATTATTACTTGTTTGTACACCATTTGCATCAAAATTTTGAATATCTGGCAGGACATTTAAGAATATACGTTCATTGAGTTGGTCAACGGTTGGACGTGTCAATGTTCGCGAATAACCAAAGCGTAAGAGATGGCCGCCATCAAATTCAAGCTTTGCGTTAAAGCTTGGCAAGAAGAAATCATAACTTGTATCATTGACTGTTTCTTCAAATGTAGCATTGGCAAATTGTGTTTGTAATGCCTGTAGATTAGCAAAACCTAAATCGCATGCGCCAGGTGCAACAAAATTAGATCCAGCAGGAGGTACAAAGCCAGGCGCACATTGTGCAACCAAAGCAGGTGCGATTAGCTGGCTAAATGGATTAATCGTTAGAGACCTCGGTATTGATCTGCTAGTGCGGACATAGCGTACGCCGACATTACCCTCTAATACACCGCCCAATAAATTGTCTGAGCCAAAGTCAAAACGGACATAAGCAGCAAAATTATTACGATCGATATCACCGATTTCAGTGGGCAAGAAATTAGTCCCAGGAATAACGCCAGGGCGCTGTGAAAGTGGGTTTGCGCCAGATGGGCTGCCGCCAACAGCAGCAAGTATATTGCTCAATACTTGTTGATAACCTTCAAAATCATCGGCGCCAGGACCTGCATAAAATGGTATAGAACCGCCAAATCCAACATCTTGACCACGCTGAAAATTGGTGAAGTTAAATGGCCTGAATAAACCTGCTAGGGCTTGATCCAATGCTGGGTTACTATTGCCTTGGAGTAAGAGAATAGACTCAATAGCATTAAAGTCACCTCCGCTATTGCCATTAATATCAGCAGCAGTCCAAACTTCAGAGATATTACCCCAGTTAAAATCTGACTCGCGGATAGTAGTGCTTTGTTCATTATAGCGAGCACCAGCACGTACAGATTTTAAGAAACCATCTCCTGAGAAATCATATTCAACATCGCCTTGAAACGCGAATGAATCTGCATCATTTTGCGTGTTATGATCTAAGAATGAGCGTAAGAAGAAGTTGCTGGGGTCTTGGAAGAAACCGGCACTCTCACCAACGGGAAGCTCAAAATTCACTGTTGGCACACCATCTTGCGCGGGACCAAAAGTGATTGGTGCAAAAAATGATGTCGCAAATTGGACATCGACCACATCTGTGCTTGCATCAATATATTGTGCATCGAAATTAAAACGCAAATTATCGGTTGGAGCAAATTTTAGGTTAAATGCATAATCCGTGGTAATATCTTCTTCAAATCTCTCGCGAAAGGTTGCAATTTGTTGGCCGCCTGTTCCTGGGGTAAATGCAGGAGGAAGCAATGCCGCCGTAGCATTAGGCCCACGCCATTGATTGTCATCTGATATTGTTCCGCCTGTGAACACACCATTTTCATCAAATGTGAAGGTTGACGTATCAAAAGTAGTACGAGCAGAAGAATTGTCGATTACGGTCTCAACAACATTCTCACCCCATAATAATTCTGATTCAGAGCGTAAGAATTGCGCCGTTGCTATGAATCGACCATCATTGCTCTCCCATTGCAATGCAGCTGCGTAAGAAAGACGCTCACGATCAAACTCTTGAGAACGGATACCGCCGCCGCCTGGAATGAATAATAAATCGCCATTAGCATCGGTATTGAGTGCGAAACCAGCAGGTGTACCTACAGGATTGCTAGGATCAAAGAAATTATTACCGCTGGTATTATCTGCACGAAAATCACCAATAGAAACACCATCAGCACGCGATAAAAGGCGGCTATATGAGATATTCCCCAATATGCCAAAGCGCCCAGCGCCAGTATCCCAACTGTTGGAATATAAACCAGATACCGTTGGGGTCGCCTCTTCACGGAAATCACTATAATTAATTTCTCCGCTTAGCGCGATAACTTGCTCGTTGGAGTCAAATGGTAGGCGTGTGCGCAGGTCAACCGTACCAGCAGCACCGCCTTCGATGAGATCAGCGGTTGCATTTTTATAAACGACAACACTTCCCAATAGTTCGGGAGATACATCCTCAAAACCAAGTGATCCACCAGGGCCAGCACCAAATACATCACGGCCATTTAATTCGGAACGCACAAATGGCAGCCCCCGAATAGCAACGCCAGCCCCTTCGACAGCAAAGTGATCAGGGTCATCAGGACCAGCAAAACGAAGAACAGAAACACCAGGAACACGCTGTAATGCTTCTGATACAGAACGATCGGGCAGCGCACCAATGTCGGATGCTGTAATAACATCAACAAATGTATCGGCATCACGTTTTATATCAGCTGCACTTTCCAAAGATTTACGAATACCAACAACAACGATAGCTTCATCATCATTATCTTCATTACTTTCTGCTTGTTCTTCCGCTTGTTGCGCAAAAGCGGTTGTGGCCATAGCAGCGCTCATAGCGAGTGCAGAAGCACCAGCTAACAAAGCCCGACCTACATAGTGCAGATTGGTGGTATTTTTATTTAACTTCATTATTTTGCCTCCTAATATAGCCTGCACATTCATATTTATAATTCCGCAGACAGAATCCATAATACGCTCCAACTTTTGTTGACAACGTTATCATGAAGACAAAATGTAAAGGTTTACATTATTTGTCAAGTATTGATTATCCAACATTGATTTTGAATTATCACTGTTGCTGAAATGCCATAAAAAGGGCGTTAAACGGGGTAAGGGCCAAATTTTTCTAAATATCAAGTCAAACAATTTTCTTTTATAAAATCATAATGACTTGGCATAGAATTAGCACCGTTACTGATTGCAGAATATATTTGCTCCATTACCGCATTGACTCTTTCTGGATCAGCTTGATCGGTGATAGGATCATAATATTTTGGCGATATACCTTGCCCATACATAACGGCTAACCAACTGGCACTTCCAAATAGATCATTATTATTCTCTATTATGCGTCCATGCCCTGCAAATTGCCCTATTTTGCGATCCAATATTTCTGATCGCTTGATGTTTTGGCAATATCGCCAAAACTCACTATCATCACGCTCAGTTAGATTATAATGCAATACCAAAAAATCCCTTACTCTCTCATATTCATAGAGGGTTCGTTCATTAAATGAATCTATATCAGCTTGCACAAAGCCCTTATTTGGGAAATGTGACATGATACGCGCAAGCCCCGTCTGCACCAGATGAATACTGGTGGATTCAAGTGGTTCCATAAACCCTGCAGCTAAACCCAGAGCTATTACGTTTTTGTTCCAGAATTTTTTTCGCCGCCCTGTTGTAAACCGCAAATGATTGGGATTGGCTATGGGCTTTCCGTCAAGATTTTTGAGCAAAATATCGGTGGCTCTATCGCTGTCCATATAGTGGCTGCAATAAACGTGGCCATTGCCCGTGCGATGTTGCAGCGGGATTCGCCATTGCCAACCAGCCTCATGCGCGGTTGCGCGCGTATAAGGAATAGGTTCAGCTATTTTCTCGCAAGGGATAGCAATGGCTCTATCGCATGGTAGCCACTCGCTCCAATCCTCATAACCCGTCTTTAAGGTTTGCTCGATTAACAAGCCCTTAAAGCCAGAACAATCAATGAAGAGGTCTGCGCCGAATATACGCTTATCTTCGGTGGTTACCGATTCAATAAAGCCTGTCTCATTATGCTGCGTTACGCTTTCAATTTTGCCTTCGATGCGAACAACGCCCCGCTTTTCCGAATATTGCCGCAAGAATTTAGCATAGAGGCTTGCATCAAATTGAAAAGCATAATTAATACCTGCCAATGCTGATTTGGGTTGATCGCGTAAAGGACGCATAAATTTCTTTTTATGACAAGCCTGGACCATAAGCGAGTAATCAAACAAATCGCGTCCATAGCCTTTGGCGCGCTGATTAAGCCAATGTTGATGAAAAGGCCGCACATCGAAATTCACCCCAAAATCTCCAAAAGGATGAATATAACGATGTCCAATTTTTTTCCAATTTACAAACTCAATGCCCAATTTAAACGTGGCTTGTGTTTCTTTTATGAAGAGGTTTTCATCAATTCCGAGCATTTCATTGAATAATAATATCGGGGGTATTGTAGCTTCTCCGACGCCGACAGTGCCAATTTCTTCGGATTCGATTAATATAATATCACACTTCATCCCGCTGAGCATATGGGACAATGTGGACGCCGCCATCCAGCCTGCTGTACCGCCACCAACGATGATAATTTTTTTAATATGTTCGGACATTATATATTTTCTCCAACGGCGGTGTAAACATCCTGGGCCCTACAAAATCTATCAATAAAAGCTTGCTGGCTTGGCATAGCTTTTACAGCTTTATTAATAGCCGTCCTTATATTGCTCAAGCTTTGCGTAATATTTTCCTCGCTCAAACCATCGACCATCGGGTTATATCCTCTGGGTGTATATCCTTGGCCAATTGCAACAGCCATCCAGCTTGTTACATTAAACAATTCATCATCATATTTGAAAAACCTGCCGCGCGATTCAATCAATGCCATTTTGCGTTTTAAACTATCAGGAATTTGCATAGTGCGGACATAGTTCCAAAACGCGCTATCATCGCGCTCGGTCAATGTATAATGCAATATTAGAAAATCTCGGATGTGCGCATAGCCAACGTCAAGCAAACGGTTATATTCATCGCGCTCCACAGGGTTCATGCTCTTATCGGGGAAGAGGGCAATTAATTTTGATATGCCCGATTGGATGAGATGAATGCTAGTTGATTCTAAAGGCTCCATAAATCCTGCGGATAATCCAATAGCAACACAATTTTTTGACCAAAATTTCTTGCGCCGCCCTGTCTTGAACCGCAGATGTTTAGGACTTGCTAGCGCTTTGCTGTCCAAATTGGATAGCAATGTTTTTTCCGCCGCTTCTTTGCTCTGATATTGGCTGCAATAAACATAGCCATTGCCTGTTCTATGTTGTAACGGGATGCGCCATTGCCATCCTGCTTCACATGCTGTTGAGCGCGTATAAGGTATGGGTTCTTCTATTTTTTCGCATGGCACAGCAACGGCGCTATCAACGGGTAAATATGCGCTCCAATCCATATAGCCCGTCTGCAAGGCTTCTTCGATTAACAAACCGCGAAATCCTGTGCAATCAATGAATAAATCGCCTTCTATGACTTGGCCATCAGCCAATGCTATGCTCTCAATAAAGCCATTATCGCTATGTAAATTAACCTTTTCAACTTTGCCTTCTATGCGCTTTGCGCCATGACCTTCAGAGAATTTACGCAAAAATTTCGCATATAAAATAGCATCAAAATGAAAGGCATAGCCCAGCTTGTTAATGATGGGTCCATGTTCGCTCTGGGGACGGATGAATTTATCATTATAGGCTGCTACTGCATTTATAGAATAATCTTCGATACTGCGATCATCGCCTTGTTCACGTAATTTATTCCAATAATGATGAAATTCAATACCTTCTAAGTCAAAACCGTGCGTGCCAAATGGATGGAAATAACGATCTCCTTTCTTGGCCCAATCGACAAATTCAATGCCCAATTTAAAAGTGGCTTGTGTCTCGCGAATGAAATCATCTTCCTTGATACCAAGCCTCTCGTTAAATGTCGCAATTTGCGGGATGGTAGCCTCGCCGACACCTACCGTACCAATTTCTTTGGATTCCACCAAAGTCACATTGCCTTGACCTTCTGGACCTTGGCCTTTTGGCATGAGTTTAGAGAGCGCTGCTGCGCTCATCCACCCTGCTGTCCCGCCGCCAACAATGACGATATTTTTAACCTGGCCATTGTCCATTTTACTGCTTCCCTGTATTTTTATTAGACAATTGCTGTACCAAATTGGCAATTGCTGTATGTAATTGATCGATCCATTGTAGAGCAGCCTCTGCGGATATTCTATGGGCTAAACGGTCATAATTTTGTGCACTTATTCCTATTGCCTTTAAGGCCGCTATCCATTCTGCCTTGCTATATATTTCAAAATCCTCGATGGCTATACGACCACGCGATTCAAATAATCTTATCTTGCGCTTTAACGCATCGCTGCACCCTTGAATATTGTGCTGTAACAATCTGTTCATATCATTTATATGAACTGATTGCGCCTTCTCCAACCTATTATATTCCGCAATTTCTATTGCTGCAAACTCTCTATCGGGCCATAATTTAAACAGGCGCTCCATAGCCATTTGAATGCGGTATAAGCGCATACCGCTCTGATGGTCCAACATATCGAAACCGCCCATGATTTTAAGATGGTTATGATTCCAAGCCATATCAAAATCATTACTTCTTACATCGATATAAAGATCAGCCGAGAGGCTTTCACCATTGCAGTTTATTTCCTCTATCCCTTTATTACCACAATTAAGCTTTAGAGAATTAGCGATTATATGCTGGGTACTGGCTTTGCTTTTTAAAATATTTTCATAGCCTTGCTCATCCAAAATATAGCCATAATCATATGTGGGTGCGCCTTTGGGGGCGTTGTTAATGAACAACCCTGCCTTATGCATCATAAGGGCGAGATTAAACTCAGCTAATGGTTGTTGTGATCCGCTAAACTTCCAGATGTGCTGAAACTCTGTACCTTCGCGGTCAACGCCATATTGTCCAAAAGGAAGTTCAATTATAGCGCCTTTACTATTTGTAATAGTAGCGCACAGAGCAGGCTTAGCGTGGGTTACTCTGCTCAGATTAGCTTCTGAAATATCCAGAATATGGTGCAGATTTTTCGAGGATGGCCTAGCAAAGATTGTATGGCTTGAGGCCATGCTATTTTCTGCTGTTTCGATAACAATGATTTGATAATCATTACGAGGTAATCGTGCGCGCAAATATGCCGCTGACAACCATGCCTCTATACTATTGCCAATAACCATTATTCGCCGCAATTGATTCATATGCGCGCTTCACTGAGGCAATATTGTGCGATATAATCGGCATGTGATGGCATTATATCTGCGCTTTGGCGCATTAATTGTTTGAGGCCCGCGAGATGGTGCTTTACATCTTTTTCTGGTAATAGTGCCACACGATCATCCCATTTACTGGGAATAATACCTTGCCCCAAATAGACGGCTATCCAACTGGGTTGCAGAAATAATCCGCGATCATATGAAGCGACACGGCCTCTGGCTCTAAACAATTCCATCTTTTCAGACAGACTATCTGGTATCTTCATCGTGCGCATATAGTTCCAAAAGTCGCTATCGTCGCGCTGCGTTGCATGATAGTGCAGAATTAGAAAATCTCTCACTCTTTCAAACTCTAAATCCATTAACAGATTATATTCATCTCGGTCAGTTGCCAATGTATCTTTATTGGGGAAATATTCTAATAATTTGGTGATGCCTTCTTGGATTAAATAAATGCTAGTTGATTCTAGCGGCTCTAAAAAACCGCCTGAAAGACCGATGGATATACAATTATGATTCCATAATTTCTTACGCTTACCTGTCGTAAAACGCAAAAAGTGTGGTTCGGATAATGGTTCGCCATCCAAATTATCAATTAAGGACTTTTGTGCATCATCATCGCTGATAAATTGACTGGAATATACATGGCCATTGCCGGTGCGATGTTGCAGTGGAATACGCCATCTCCAACCTGCTTTATCGGCTGTTGCACGTGTATAAGGAAGCAATGGGCCATGCGATGTGCATGGGGCTGCTACGGCACGATCACAGGGCAGATAATTACTCCATTCATCATAGCCCGTTTCAAGTGCGCCTTGGGTTAATAGGCCGCGAAACCCTGTGCAATCGATGAAAAGATCACCTTTTATGACTGTGCCATTCTCTAATTCTACAGCTACTATATCGCCATTTTCGGGATGGAGATGCACTTGGGTTAATTTCCCTTCTATACGTTTTACGCCGCGTACTTCTCCATGTTGGCGCAAAAATGGAGCATATTTTGTAGCGTCAAATTGATAGGCATAGCGATAGGTAGAATGTACCGATCTTATGTCTTCGGATGGTGGCTTGAATTTGGCCATGCGACTGGCCATGATCGGCAACGAATATTCATCCAACGCACCAGTGGCTTCGTCGTCGATCATGCTGCGCCAATAATGGTGAAAACCAATGCCAGCATTCGCCAATCCAAATTCGCCAAATGGATGAATATAGCTGTCACCAATACGGCCCCAGTTTACAAATTCTATGCCCAATTTAAACGTAGCAGCGGTAGCAGCCATAAATTCAGCTTCGTTAATACCGATGGATTCATTGAAAAATTTAATATGCGGCAAAGTGGCTTCACCAACACCAACAATGCCAATAGCTTCGGATTCGATTAAGGTGATTTTTAGCCCTGTTTTACCTAGCATGGAGGAAAGGCCAGCAGCCGTCATCCATCCCGCAGTACCGCCGCCAACGATAATAATATCATTAATTTTGGGCTCTTCCAAATGCCTTCTCCTGATGATTATATCATAATAAATGCTAACGTTTACATATCTGGCTATACATAAGTTCTTGCTAAAGATATATGGAATTAGAAATGTTGATTGGAATTAATTATGCATGATCGTCTTTGCGATAATTATCGCAAAAATTAATTGGGTAGCAAATAAAAAATGAAATATGACATCATAAAATATGGCCATGAGCAAGAACCCATAGCTGTTATAGATGATTTCAGTTCTTCTTTTGAAACATTATATGCTGGAGCAGTGCAGGCAAACTTTAGGAAGGCAGGTGCAGCTTATCCTGGAATTAGGGCCGCTTTAGACCCTAGATATTTATCAGAACGCAGCGCAATCCTATCTGAGATTGTGCAAAAAATATTTAGTTTTAAACAAGGTTTGCACTGTGATAGCTGTGACTATTCTATTGTGACGCTGCGACCTGAGCAACTGTCGCCTGCGCAATCTATTCCACATTATGATGCAAGCGATAGTCGGTTATTGGCATTCATGCATTATATGCTCGGTGCAGACAGAGGCGGTACTGCATTTTATCGCCATAAAGCCACTGGCTTTGAAGCCATTACAACTGAGAGGCAAGCAGAGTATAAACTTATTCTAAGTGAAGAGGGTAAGAATATGAACTTACTATCTAAAGATTATATTTATGGTGATAATGATCAATTTGAAATGATTGGTGAGATTGAATCGCGCCCTAACCGACTCATATTGTATCGCGGCAGGATATTACATTCGGGTGTGATACCGAAAAATATGCTTTTTTCATCTGATCCTCATGCAGCTAGACTCACAATAAATGGTTTTTTATCAGATAAATCATGACTTTAATCATAGGATAGAGTATTTCATAAAAAAAGTCTCGACAAAAATGTAAACGATTACATAATAAGTGATAATATCATTTTGTCCGATTATGATATTTATTACGAATTAGGGAGAGGCTAGTGACTGTTGTGGAAACAAAGATAACGCGCCGTGATACATTGAAATGGATGGCTATCGCAACGCCGCTTATAATGATTGGCGCTTGTTATGCACCAGAAGATGATGAAATTAAAATTAGCTCAGAAATCCCAGAGAAATATCGGAAATTGGTCAAATGGCCTGATATAAATATACCAGATGTTACGCATGAAGGCTATGGTAAGGATCCCGACTTAATATTGCCAAAAACACCGTGGCCTTTATTGCTCAATGCCATGCAGCTAAACGCTTGTGTTGCATTGATAGATTTGCTTGTTCCAGCAGATGATAAAGGGCCAGCTGCTAGTGAGGTTGGCGTGCAGCATTTTATGAACGAATGGGTAAGCGCTCCTTATCCCTCGCAAAGTGAAGATAGAGAATTGATAATCCCTGGTTTGCAATGGCTTGATGATGAAGCCAAAAAACGCGGTAATGTGGTTTTTGCGTCATTACCAGAAGTCGAGCAAATAGCAATATTGGATGATCTGTCGGATGGTTTTGATAAAGCGCCTTCTGTCGCTGTTCGTCAAATGAAGCCTATGCAATTTTTCGGCAAAATGCGTCGTTTGTCGTTGGGCGGATATTATACAACGGCGCATGGTATGGAAGATATTGCCTATATCGGCAATGAAGCCATTGCAGGGGATTATCCAGGACCGAGTGACGAAGCATTGAAACATTTATCTGAGCATTTGGCTAAAGTGGGTCTCAAGCTTCCTTGAGAGATGGATGCCGTTTTGAGACATAGCAACCGTGAGAAAAGAGTATGAGCGATAAATTTGATGTAATTATAGCAGGATCGGGCGCGGGCGGCGGAATGGCAGCCTATGTTTTGGCTAAGGCTGGTGTCAAAGTTTTAATGCTAGAGGCTGGGCGTGATTATAAACCGCTCGAAGAAACGCCTATGTTTAATAGCAATGAAGAAGCACCTTTGCGGGGTGCGAGCACGCCCGATAAGGATTTTGGTTATTATGATAGTGCTATTGGGGGCTGGAGCGTTGAAGGAGAGCCCTATACTAGTGAAGACGGGGTTGATTTTAAATGGTTTAGAGCAAGAATGCTTGGGGGACGTACCAACCATTGGGCGCGCCATTCTCCGCGCTTTGGCCCTTATGATTTCAAAGGAAAATCGCGCGATGGCTATGGTGTAAATTGGCCGCTTTCTTATGATGATTTGGAATCATGGTATACGAAAACAGAAAAAATAGTGGGTGTTTGCGGCACAAATGAAGGGTTAGAAAATCACCCTAATTCGCCTACTGGTGTGTTGCAACCACCGCCAAAGCCGAGAGCTTATGAATTAATGATAAAAGCGGCATGCGATGATTTGGATATACCTTGTATTCCAGCGCATTATGCAATTTTGACACGTGACTTAGATGATCGTAAGGCTTGTTTTTATGCAACCCCTTGCATCCGAGGCTGCTCTATTGGTGCTGCTTTTCAAACAACTACATCGCTGATACCTGCGGCCCGAGAAACGGGTAATTTGACGTTAAAAGCGGACTCTACGGTTTATGAAATCATATGTGATGATGGTGGCAAGGCTATTGGAGTGCGCTATATTGATGGTAAAACTGGTGAACGTTTAGCGGTAAATGCACCCTATATCGTACTGGCGGCTAGTGCTTGCGAAACAGCACGTATATTGTTGATGTCGAAACATAAAAAACACCCCAATGGCCTGGGCAATAGCAGCAATCATGTAGGAAAAAACCTGATGGATACTGTGGGGACTAATATATCTGGGCAATATCCTATGTTAGAAAATCGTCCACGCTATAATGAAGAAGGGATGAATTCCCCGCATATGTACATTCCTTGGTGGGGTTATGAACAGCAAAAAAAGGGTGAACTAGATTTTCCTCGTGGTTATCATATAGAGATGAGCGGGGGCTGGGTAACTGCACCTGATGTGGGACTGGGTTGGCTACCAGAATTAAATGGCGGCGGTTATGGTAAAAAAATAAAGGCTGATATTCGCCGTTATTTTGGTTCAACAATTTGGATGGGAGGGCGCGGGGAAATGCTCCCCAATGAAGATTGCTATTGTGCGCTTGATCCAGAGGTTAAAGATAAAAATGGCTTGCCCGTTTTGAAATTTTTTTGGAAATGGTCGAAGCATGAACTCAATCAAGTCGCTCATATGCAAAAAACGGGCAGGGCGATTATTGAAAGGCTTGGCGGTAAAGCCCTCTCAGAAGAAAAACCTCCCGAAGAATTGATAACCGCACCTGGCAGTATTATTCATGAGGTCGGTACAACAAGAATGGGCTTTACGCCTCAAGACTCGGTCGTCAATAAAGATGGGCGTTGCTGGGATGCCAATAATGTGATGATAGCTGATGGCGGTGTTTTTGCTTCTAATCCACATAAGAACCCAACTCTAACTATTATGGCACTTTCCATGCGCAACAGCCAAAAATTAGCCAAAGAGATAAAGGGAGCAAGAAGAAGATGAAAATTAATCGGCGTGATATTCTGACAAATGGATTAATAATAGGTGCTGGCCTTGCAACAGCAGGGTGTATGCCAGCAGTTTCTGATACCACAAAAAATACGGCAAAACGTAGCTTGGGTAAATTAGGAGTGCAGCTTTATACACTGAGAGATGTATTTGAACCTGAACCAGTTAAAACATTGCAGCAAGTGCGAGAGATTGGATTTGATTTCGTAGAATTTGGCGGCGCTAATTATGATAAAATGGACCATACTGTACTGCGCAAAACGATGGATGAAATTGGTTTAACCACTCCTTCTTGTCACTTAGGGTTGGATAAATATCAAACTGATCCAGACGCAGCGATTAAGATGCTCAAAACATTAGGCGCGAAATATATGACAATCCCATGGATTGGTGAAGACTATCGCAATGCTGAGGGGTGGAAAAAATTGGGGCAAACCATCTCTGAGATTGGCAAAAAATTGGCACAGGAAGATTTACGTATTGCCTATCATAATCATGAATTTGAATTTGATATAATGGAGAATGGTGAAATAGCTTATGATATATTGGTGTCTCATTGCGATCCCCAATATGTGGATTTAGAAATGGATTTATTTTGGGCAACGCAAGCTAAGGTCAATATTGAAGCTTTATATAATAAATACAGCGGCCGCTTTCATATGTGCCATGTTAAGGATATGAATGCCGCAGGTGAAATGGTGAATGTTGGCGATGGTATTATCGATTTTGCCCGTTATGCCGCCTTAGAGGATATTGCGGGTATGGAATATTATATTGTTGAACATGATAATCCGACAGCCCCTTCGATCAATGCTGTTGGTGAGAGTTACACTGCGGCAAAAGCTATTCAATATTAAGGATAAATTGTTAAGATCAAAACCTATTTAATCCATATTTTATAATTTTCAAAGATATAGTGGTTCAATTTTTTGCACAAGTTGCGACGCTATCTCTGATAACTAATTCATATGGTAAAATTTTGCGTTCTGGAGCATTATAATTTTGATTATCTCTAGTTCGATCGATTTGATCGCACAGAAAGTTAAGTGCGGGTTCTCCAAATGCTTCGGCTGGTTGCGCAACGGTCGTTAGTGGGGGATCACTATATGCGGCAAAATGAATATCATCAAATCCCGCAACGGACATGTCATGTGGGACACGCAATCCATCCTCTTTGATCCGCTTCATAGATCCAATGGCCATCTCATCATTGAAGCAAAAAATAGCTGTAGGTTTTGTCTCGCGTTTTAAAAATATATCTGCGGCCCTATACCCTTCCTCAAATGTGAAATCACCCGTATACATATTATCTGGGTCAAGCTTTATACCATATTCATAAAGAGCTTCCTCACATCCTTTTATGCGTTCTTCATTGAGTGGGCTCTCATTGGGTCCTGTAACAATTCCGATATTTCTATGCTGCTTTTCAAGCAAGAGTTTCATTATTGCTCTTGCACCGCCGACATTATCAAATATTACTTGTGGAACATTCGGCTCATTAAAACATTCGCAAATATTGACCAAAGGTATTTTGCGCAGCGATGGTTCGCATTCGAGCGGATAGTGTGCACTTAATTGTATGATGCCATCAACCAATGATGTTTGCGCCAGATTAGCATATTTCTTTTCGATCTCGATATTATGTCCAGTATTACCGAGCAAAAGCGTATACCCTCTGTTGTTAGCAGCCTTTTCTAGGCCACCAATGACTCTTGCAAAAAAAGGATTAGTCATATCAGGCACTAATGCAATGATAGAGTAGGAGCGCTGGACTCTGAAATTTCTCGCTAATGAATTGGGATGGTAGCCTAATTCTTTGGCTGCTTTTTGGACTTTTGCACGTGTTTTTTGACTGACTATATCAGGCGAAGAAAATGTGCGAGAAACGGTAGCAATCGATACGCCTGCTGTTTCTGAAACTTTTTTAATATCAGACACGCGTCCCTCCATACAAGAATATGCCGTTTATTGAAATGTGAACGTATGATCTATGCGCTTACGTTTCATGCTCATGAGGCTTTTGTTAATATTTGTCCAGCGTGCAATTATCAATCTGCAGAGTGTATAGATCGATATTTCCCTTGCTTGTCTGTCATTCATACTTGCCTTTTGGTGAAAGATATAAAAAAAAGAATATGAATACATTATAATCTTGACTCTATAAAATGTAAACGATTACATCTAATACTGAGAGGTGCAAAACTTTATGTATTCCAAAGTCCGTATGGGAATGATTGGTGGTGGCCAAGGCGCATTTATTGGCGCAGTGCACCGCATGGCTGGTGCGCTTGATGGCCGCATTGAGTTGGTTTGCGCTTCTTTCTCTCAAAATTATGAGAATACGAAAATCACAGGAGCCTGTGAATCTATTTCTGAAAAACGTCTCTATGTATCATGGCAAGAAATGTTAGATAGAGAGTTGGATTTGCCCGAGTATGAAAGAATGGAGTTTATATCCATTGTAACGCCCAATCATCTGCATATGCCGATTGCTAAGGCTGCTGCTGAAAAAGGGTTTCATATCATTTGTGATAAGCCAGCAGGTATGAGCTACGACGAAGTAGCAGGCCTAGCGCCGATATTAACCTCTAGTGGTTCAATCTTTGCGCTTACCCACACTTATCTGGGCTATCCTATGGTTTGGCAAGCACGGCATCTACTTGAGAAAGGTACAATAGGTAAACTCAAAAAAATATATGTTGAATATCCGCAAGGCTGGCTGGCGCAAGAATTAGAGGCCTCTGGTAATAAACAAGCAGGCTGGCGCAATGATCCTGCAAAAGCGGGACTAGCTGGTGCGATGGGGGATATTGGTACGCATGCGCATAGCCTCGTAGAATTTATATCAGCGCAATCAATGATCAGAGTATCGGCGCATTTACGCAGCCATTTTAAATCGCGTCAGCTTGATGACGATGGGGTGATATTATTTGAGATGGATGATGAAGTTACGGGTGTTTTAACCGCCAGTCAAATATGTGCTGGTGAAGAAAATTCTCTAAAAATTCGGCTTTATGGTTCTAAGGGAGGTTTAGAATGGAGCCAAATGGAACCTAATAGCCTAAAAGTTCGTCAAAGCGGCCAGCCAATGCAAATATTCCGTGCAGGGCTTGATCAAAGCCTCTGTACAGCAGCGCTAGAGCGCACGCGTCTTCCATCAGGACATCCAGAGGGATATTTGGAGGCTTTTGCTAATTTATATCGCCAATTTGCTGCGGCGGTTCGCAATAATGAGTCCCTTCAAGCCAGAGGCGTCCCTGGTCTTGTTGAAGCATTGTCGGGAATGGCATTTTTAGAAGCTGTGGTTGCCAGTAACGCACAAAATAATATGTGGGTAGAAATTAATAATAATGTACCCGCACAATTTCAAAGATTAGCGAGTTAATTATGAAGCAAATGAAAGGTCCAGCAATTTTTCTGGCACAATTTATGAGGGATGAAGCTCCCTTTAATTCCTTAGATAATATTCTCCCTTGGGTCGCATCAATGGGGTATAGAGGGGTGCAAATCCCCTCAAACGACAAACGCTGCATGGATTTGGACTTAGCAGCTGAAAGCCAAGACTATTGTGATGAATTAATCGGAAAATGCGCCGTGCATGGTATTGAGATCACAGAGCTTTCTACACATATCCAAGGCCAATTGGTCGCTACACATCCTGCGTATGACAGCCTGTTCGATAGCTTTGCCCCTGAGAAGATGCAGGGTAAGCCAGAGTTGCGGCGTCTTTGGGCTGAGGATCAAATGAAAAAAGCTGCTATTGCATCACGCCGCATGGGTTTAAAAACGTGCGCATCTTTTTCAGGGGCGTTGATGTGGCATCTTGTTTATCCATGGCCGCAAAGGCCAACGGGTTTGGTCCAAGAAGGTTTTACAGAATTAGCCAAGCGTTGGCTGCCAATTTTTGATATTTATAGAGATAATGGTGTTGATATAGCGTTTGAGTTGCACCCTGGTGAAGATCTACATGATGGTGCAAGTTTTGAACAATTTTTGGATGCTGTTGATCATCATGAAGCGGCCAATATCTTATATGACCCCAGCCATTTCATGCTGCAAGGGTTAGATTATCTTGAATTTATTGATATTTATCATGAACGTATCAAGGCTTTCCATGTAAAGGATGCGGAACTGCGGCCCAATGGCCGTGTTGGCGTTTATGGCGGTTATCAAGATTGGCAAAACCGCGCTGGGCGTTTTCGTTCGCTTGGTGATGGTATGATCGATTTTAAACAAATTTTTTCAAAACTTACCCAATATGATTTTGATGGATGGGCTGTGCTGGAATGGGAATGCTGTTTTAAACACCCCGAAGATGGTGCAGCAGAAGGTGCGCCTTTCATTATAAATCATATCATTCGTCCAAGTGAATATGCATTTGATGATTTTGCAGCTTCGGACAGCAATCAGGAAAAAAATAGAAATATTTTGGGGCTTAAAAATAAACCCAATCAAACAGAATCTGGAGAGGTGGTTCAATGGGCGCAGAACAAATAAAATATAATAAATCGCGTTTATTTTGGATCGGCGTTTTGGCGCTTTTTACAGCGGGAATGTGTGCTGCTCTGCGCGGCGCATTATTTACCAGTATGAAAGCAGATTTTTTTGATGCAGCGGCCTTAGAACAATCGGCGACATTGTTGAGCGGTGCTGTCGCGGCGGCATTTCTCGGCAATGCCTTCACCCTATTTTTGGCCAGTCCTTGTCTTGATGTTTTAGGAATTGGTAATGTGCTGCGAGGCGCTGCTGCCTGTTTCATTATCAGTATTGCTATGACGCTTGGTGCAACACTCATATCTGACGTTGATACTATTTATGCTGTGTTATGGGCTTCCATGTTCATTCAAGGCATAGGTTGGGGCGGGCAGGAGGCTGCTATCAATCCGATGACAACTTCGCTTTATCCAGAAGATCGCACCCATAGATTAAATGTGCTGCATGCATGGTGGCCAGCAGGTATCATTATCGGCGGTCTGATTGGCTGGACAGTTCAATTTGACATGGATTGGAAAATATTATTTTCTGTCGTCTTGATCCCAGCTATCGCCGTATTGATATTATCTATTGGCCTTAAATTCCCTCCGACAGAAAGAGCTGCAGCAGGCATTTCTATGACAGATATGTTTATGGAGATTGTACGCAGACCTAGTTTCTTAATCTGGTTAGGGGCAATGATATTAACAGCGTCGAGTGAACTTGTCCCTGGCCAATGGGTTGATTTTTCCTTGAGCAAAACGGTTGGTATGAGCGGTATATTATTACTCGTTTATGTGGCTGGCTTAATGTTTGTCATGCGTCATTTTGCAGGCCCATTAGCCCATAAACTATCCAATGTTGGCTTGCTCTGGTTCTCGAGCGTATTGGCCGCCATTGGACTTTATATGCTATCGAATGCTGATAGCCCTATCACAGCTCTAATCGCAGCAACCGTTTGGGGGACTGGGGTTTGTTTCATGTGGCCTACGATGATGGCGAGTGTAGCAGAGCGTTATCCGCGCGGTGGATCATGGTTTATTGGTCTTATTGGTAGCGCTGGAATGCTCGCGATTTATTTCATTTTGCCGAAGTTAGGAGCTATTGCCGATGCAAAACAGATTGAACTCGCGGGCGGTGAAGCAGCTTTAAAAGCACTAACGCCTGAGCAGTTAGATCCCATTACAGCGCAAGCAACATCGGCTTCTTTTGCCGTTATTGGTCTTATTCCTCTTGCTCTAATCGCTATTTTTGCAGCCATTTGGTTGTATGAAAAGAAAGTCGCTAAAAAGGTGTCATAAATTATGAGCATTGAAGATATCAGCTTAAGCAGGCGCAAGGCGCTTATCCTTTCCATGGCGGTCGCAGGATTGCCATTGGCAAATATGCTCACCTCTTGCACGCCTACTAAAAAGGCAGCGGATGTGATGCCGCTCATTCGTGATATCGCGGAACGGATTATTCCGCGCACTGATACACCTGGGGCAACCGATGCAAAAGTAGCTGAATATATATCTATGTTATTGTCTGATTGGTTCACCAAAGATGAAGCGGATGCATTTATAAAATCTCTTAATATCTTTGATAAGGTAGCATCGAAAGCTGGTGAGTTAGACTATATGAGCGCTGCTGATAAAGACG
>CALDZL010000116.1 GCA_937944295.1 uncultured Sphingorhabdus sp. | reverse complement strand
TCCCGAAATTCCCAATAAATGTTTGTGTTGAAAAGCAGCAGACCCGTCAGGGAATCTATCATTAAGAGATGTCATATTTTTTGTCATTAAAACGATGCTATTAAGCAGTAATTGTGCAACATTCAACCATAGTATTTTATAGCCTATATCTACAGGTAGATAAGCGCATCAATGGCACCTTGTAATATATAGGCTGCGGCTCCATTATCAATGCGCTCCGCGCGTTTGGCGCGGCTTACATCATTATCAATCATGGCCCGTTCTACCGCTTGGGTTGACCATCTTTCATCCCACAATAATATAGGCAGGCCCAAATCTTCGATATTTTTGGCAAAAGCACGGCTTGATTGTGATCGCGGGCCTTCGCTGCCATCCAAATTAATCGGCAGACCGATAACAATGCCTTTGGTTTCTTTTTGAGCGATTATCTCTTGTAGTTTGATTTTATCTTTTGCAAATTTGCCACGTTTGATAAGCTGATATGGCGTGGCAATGCTCCAGCGTTCATCACAAAAGGCTGTTCCAATAGTTTTGCTGCCAACATCACATGCGCATAATATCCCGCTTTCTATATATTGGATAAATTCAGCGGTTTTATCGGTGATCATTGCTCTGAAAATATCCTAATACGGTTTTGTGCATCTTTGCGTATATTGCTCCAAAATAGCGGATAGTCATACACATGATAATTATTACCTGGCAAAACATAAGGCCCTAATTCTGGAGGGTCACCAATGAGTAAAAAACCATCTTCGTTACAACGTGCTGGAACAGATTTTCCTATCAATTCGCCTTCGGTAAGCTCTGCATTAGGAACTAATGTGCCCAAATTCTCTTGTGCTGATGTTTTTTGATTTTGACTGCCAGAAACTGGGTTGGTACAGATAATCTTTGACCCTGCGCGCGCTTTGCTGTCAAACCCTATGCTTCTATCATAAATTTTTTTCAGTTGCGAATAATCGGCAGGCTCTGCAAAGCTTTGCCAGCTTAATATACAGCCACTTTGATTGGCATTTTGGCACACGGGTAATCCCAAATATTGGGCGTCATTACTGACGGATATAGGCCAGCCTACCACATAGGCCGCAGCGATACGGCCTGCTAAATCCGTATTGGCGATACGGTCTTTGAGTAGATTCATTATATGCAGTGACCCTTGGCTATGGCCTGCTAATAGGATTGGGCGGTTTGGATTAGCGCTTGAATCAATATCGGCAATGAAACGATCAAATGCGAGCAAAATATCGGCATAGGCTGCTTCCTGAGCTAATTGACCTTCTTTCGCGCTGGTTATAAAGGCACCAAAGGCCGCTTGCCGGTATCGAGGCGCCCATATATCACCCGATGCGTTAAAAACAGAGGCCATACCGCGCAGAAATAGGCGCGCTCTCGACTGGGATTGCGCATCATCTATTGGCGCATTCCAATATTCTTTTTCTAAATAGGATGTTGGGTGGATGAAAAATATGGCAGCATTACCTTTGGTTTCATTCGCTAATCCATCGGGTTTCCATAAAGTTGGATTATTGGCTATGCGCGCTTTGTTACCACGCGAAAACCACATACTATTTTCATCATAGACGCTGGATTCTAACGTTTTGACTTCAGTAAATTCAATGTCAGGGACAAAGGCAAATTCCGATAATTCATGCTGATAGAGACGCAGGACAAAGCCAGCAGCTATAATCAACACTATTATTATAGCGATAATATATAAAAATTTTCGTGCCAAAATATAAACCCGATCCTATCTCAATAATTAGCTTCTCTAACCTAAGGCTTTAATTGCCAACATTATTTTTTTCTGCTTTAGTCAATCCCTATCGTGAAGCCAATAACTATATTGGAAAACATTTCATAATAGTAAGTTGAAGGGTGGGGGTTATGAATATAGGAATGATAATTACAAAATATCGGTCATGGATATTATCTCTATTACTGGCGATAAGCGGATTAATCATCTATTTCATTTTAGATCCCATCGGTGGAAATTTTAACCGCTCATATAATTATAATGATGATTTGGATTTAAGAGATACTATTGAATATTCGCTGCGGATAGCGGCTGCATCTTTTTTCTTTTTTGGTAGCATAGCCATTGCTTATACGTTGGAGCAATTAAGATGGAAGTGGACATTGCTTTATGCACTTACAGCAGCGTCAGTGATTGCAGCTATTGCTTATTTTAATTCCAATCTAAATTATAATTTTTTGCTTGAAAATATCTCATTTTGGGCGGGATTATTATCTTTGGCCATATCAGTACCCTTATTTCAGAATATCCGCGATAATGGGGCATGGAAATTTGAATATAATGTGCTGCATGGATATGCTTGGACCAATGTTGTCATATATTTTGCGGCACTAGGCTTTACGCTTTTGTCATGGCTTTTGCTATGGGCTTTATCTGCCTTATTTCAATTAATAGGCATAGATTTCATACGGGACTTATTAAGAGAAACCTGGTTCATTTGGTTGTTTCTTGGCGCGACCTATGGTGCAGCCGTTGGTATATTGCGCGATAATGACAAGATTTTAGCAGCATTGCAAAAGGTTGTATTGATTATATTATCGATTCTAGCACCTCCTTTTGCCGCTGCATTGCTAATTTTCCTATTAGCATTGTTGGTCAATGGATTTGATACATTATGGGATGCAACCGATTCTGCATCTACACTGTTAATATTATGTTCCGCATGGGGCGTGATATTATGCAATGCGGTCATTCGTAATGATGAAGAAAATATTAGCGCATCAAAATTATTAAATTATAGCGCCTTGATATTGGGAATAGTGATTTTGCCTATTGCCTTCATAGCTTCGGTTTCGGCGGGCCTTAGAATAGGCCAATATGGATTAACACCAGAGCGTATATGGGGGTTTCTAATCATCATTATTGCTTGTGCGTATGGGACTGCCTATTTTTTCAATATCATACGTCACAGGCTATCATGGCAAAATCCTATTCGAGAGGCTAATATTAAATTAGCAATAGGATTATGCGGTGTTGCATTATTTTTGGCGCTGCCCATTCTAAATTTCAACAGCATATCGGCTGCAAACCAAATATCGCGCTATGACAGGGGGATTACCGATGATGAAAGCTTTGATTATGCAGCAATGGCTTTTGATTTTGGTTTGTCGGGCCGTGAATTGCTGAAAGAGAGGTCAATCAACGCTACGGATGTTTTTAAAGAACAGGCTGAACTTGCGCTAAAAGCTGAGAGCAAATGGGACGTGCGCAAAAAAAGATTACCATCCGAAAATAAGAGCAAGCAGGTAAAAGCTAATATATTAGCATATGAGGACGTTATTATTACCAATAAAATGATAGAGATATTGGCCCTTAAGGATTTCTGTCAAACGGTTAAATGCGCGATCACTCCGATGGGAATAAATAGGTTTTTTGTCGTTGAAAGTGCCTCTAAATCATCATTGGGTAAGTTGGTTGAAGGTCGAGCTTGCGAATTGAAAATCGAAGGAAATACCTCTAACTGCGCATGGCGTTCTGAAAATGATATAATTTTTGAGGATATTGAGCAATTTTCAATCAAAGATGTTACGCAGCAGCAATTATTCATTGGCGACAAAGCCGTGGGCAAATTATTTGATTCTGAAAAGTGATTAAATTTATCTTCTGGCTGCGCTTCTCACTTGATCGTATCCATACACGATGCTAGCGGGTTTTTATGTCTGTAGATAAAGAAACTGTCACCAAAATCGCGTCATTGGCCCGCATCGCAATCAGCGATGATGAGGCAGATGCGCTTGTACCTGAATTGAATAATATATTAGGCTGGGTGGAGCAATTGGGCGAGGTTGATTGCAGTGGCGTAGAGCCAATGACTGCTGTTATCCCCAATGAACTTCGTATGCGTGAAGATATTATCAATGCTGATCCTTTAACCGGCGGCGGTGTGCGCGATAAGGTTCTTGCCAATGCGCCCGATGCCGAAGATGGATTTTTTGCCGTACCGAAAGTGATTGAATGACTGATATAACCGAATTGGGAATAGCGGCCATCCGTGATGGTGTTGCGGGCGGCGATTTTACCGCTGT
>CALDZL010000115.1 GCA_937944295.1 uncultured Sphingorhabdus sp. | reverse complement strand
ACAGATCAATATCCTCAATCTTCATACCTGCACGTTCCAACGCCCGATTAGTCGCAAAGAGCGGCTCTTCGAGCATGATAACTGGATCACCAGCGGTAACGGTGAGATTGCGGATCACTGCGCGGGGGGTAAGGCCATGATCCTTTAACGCTTGTTCGCTGCATACCAATACCGCCGAAGACCCATCGCAAATTTGGCTCGCATTAGCAGCCGTAATCGCGCCGCCTTCTTGCAAGATTTTAACGCCGCCAATGCTTTCCATCGTCGCATCAAATCTTATGCCTTCATCGACATTGTGCATGACCTTGCCTTCGGGTGTGTCCACTTCAATGCCGATGATTTCATTGGCAAAGGCTCCGCTCTCAGTTGCGGCAATCGCGCGTTTATGGCTTTCAAGCGCATAGGCATCTAGATCATCGCGGGTGAGGCCATATTTTTTGACCATCATTTCTGCGCCCATAAATTGGCTGAATTGAACGCCAGGATAGGCCTCTTCCATACGCTCGGATTTATTATTGCCAAGCCCAGCATCTTTGAAAAGCTTGAATGTTGACCCCATGGGGACGCGGGTCATGCTCTCAATGCCGTGGGCAAGCACCATGTCTTGCACGCCGCTCATCACGCCTTGGGCTGCGAATTGGATCGATTGCTGTGATGAACCGCATTGACGGTCAATCGATACCGATGGAATGCTGTCGGGTAATTTGGATGCTAGCACAGCATTGCGGCCCACATCGCCCGATTGTTCACCGCCCTGCATCACGCAGCCCGTAATCACATCTTCGATGGCGCTATGATCAAAATCATTACGATCGGCGATCGCGTCTAATGTGACGGCCGCTAAATCTACGGCGTGAACGCCCGCTACTTTGCCGCCGCGCCGGCCACCTGCGGTACGCACTGCATCTACTATATAGGCTTCTGCCATGATTCTTCTCCTTAAATATTTAATCGCTTGATTAAACTGTATCTAAGAGGCCGTCAAGACAATAGAGAATATTGTCAATAGAACATATAAATAATTAGGAATCTTATCGTGCTAAATTGATTCAAAAATAATCAGTAGAATATTATAGGCACCTACCACTGTGCTTCACTTCATTAAACAATAACTTAGAGCATCTGTAACCTTACGCTGAGACAAACGAACAATATACTGCAACAATCATTTGCCCACGCAGACAGTTATGCAGTCCCGCACAGCGCTGTTAGGAGGAAAGGACTATAAATGCTTACATTATTATCTCCCGCTAAAAAATTAAATTATGATGCAATTCCAGAGAATCTGCAGCAAACTGCGCTGGAAATCACCACACCGCGTCTTAGCGATGATACGATAGAAATTGCAAAGGTCGCCAAAAAACAAAGCGCGGCCGATCTTAAACGCCTGATGCATATTAGCGATAAATTAGCCGAATTGAACGCAGAGCGTTTTAGGGCATTCAATCTAGATGGCATGAGCAACAACACCAAGCCCGCTGCGCTTACTTTTGATGGTGATGTCTATTGGGGGCTAGAAGCCAAAAGCTTGTCCGCCGATACATTATCCTATGCACAAGATCATCTGCGCATATTGTCGGGCCTCTATGGCGTACTGCGTCCGATGGATGCGATACAGGCCTATCGCTTGGAAATGGGTACAAAGATAATAAATCCGCGCGGCAAATCGCTCTATGAATTTTGGGGCAGTAATATCGCCGATAATCTGAACGAGGATTTGGCAGATCATAAAGATCAGACCATAGTCAATCTGGCATCCAACGAATATTTTAAAGCAGTAGATCGTAATGCACTGGGCAAAACTGTGATTGAGGCAAGCTTTTTAAATATAAAAGATGGTCAAGCCCGCAAGCTTATGTATCATGTGAAATATGCTCGCGGTTTAATGGCCCGTTGGATTATGGAAAACCATATCGAAAAGGCCGATGATTTAAAGGCCTTTGATTCCGAAGGTTATAAATATGATGCCAAAGCATCCAGCGAAGGAATATTAATCTTCAGCCGCAAGCAACCCCCCACTAAAAAATAATATGAAATATAGGCTTTGATTCTTAATCTGTGTAATGCCATCATATATTAACAATTTCAATCAATCAGTAATTATCAAAAAATTGATTAGATCGATTAATGTTTAATGTTTAAATAATATAAAATGCAAACAACAAAATGGAGCAATTAATGAGCGAAGAAAGTAAATGTCCAATGGGTTTTGATCAAATAGGGTCAAGTGGCTTAAACGCCGATTCTACGATGACATCAAATCAGAAATGGTGGCCCAATCAGTTAAACCTGAAAATATTGCACCAAAATTCGACAAAGTCCGACCCAATGGGGACAGATTTCAACTATCGCAAAGAATTTGAGAGCATCGATATGGATGCATTGGTGGCTGATGTTGATGCGTTGATGACCGACATTCAACCTTGGTGGCCAGCTGATTACGGTCATTATGGTCCATTTTTCATTCGTATGACATGGCATAGTGCTGGCACCTATCGTATCCAAGATGGCCGCGGCGGCGGCGGTACTGGACAACAACGTTTCGCGCCTCTGAATAGCTGGCCTGATAATGGCAACCTTGATAAAGCACGCCGTTTGCTCTGGCCAATCAAACAAAAATATGGTCGCAAAATCTCTTGGGCCGATTTGATGATCCTAGCAGGTACGCGCGCTATGGATACTATGGGCTTTAAAACTCACGGTTTTGCTGGTGGTCGCGCCGATGTTTGGGAACCTGAAGAAGATGTGTATTGGGGTCCAGAAACCGAGTGGCTTGGTGATGAACGCTATAAAGGCGATCGTCAGCTCGAAAATCCATTGGGCGCTGTGCAAATGGGTCTTATTTATGTGAATCCAGAAGGACCAAATGGTAACCCCGATCCGCTAAAATCCGCATTTGACATACGTGATACTTTTGGCCGCATGGCGATGAATGACGAAGAAACCGTGGCATTGGTTGCGGGCGGACACACATTTGGTAAAGCGCATGGTGCGGGCGATCCTGACAAATATGTGGGCCGTGAACCCGAAGCTGCTCCTATCGAAGAAATGGGCCTTGGTTGGAAAAATAGCATGGGCAGCGGTCATGGCGGTGACACAATCACCAGCGGTATCGAAGGCGCATGGACAGCCAACCCAACGCAATGGGACAATGGCTATTTTGATGCGCTATTGGGCTATGATTGGGAATTGACCAAAAGTCCAGCGGGTGCAAACCAATGGACACCAACAGCAGCATCAAATGCAGAGCAAGCACCTGCGGCTGCGGATGCCTCTAAGAGCGAACCATTGATGATGACAACCGCGGATATGGCGCTAAAAATGGATCCTGATTACGCCAAAATTTCTAAGCATTATCATGAAAATCCAGAAGTCTTCGCCGAAGCCTATGCCAAAGCATGGTATAAATTAACCCATCGTGATATGGGTCCGTATAACCGCGGTCTTGGTAAGCTTGTTCCTGCTGAACCTGAATTATGGCAAGACCCTATTCCAGCGGGCAGCACATTAAGCGACGCTGAAGTATCAGAGCTAAAGACAAGCATTTTAGCAACAGGTCTTAGCGTCACGGAATTGGTAGAAACCGCATGGGCATCGGCCTCCACATATCGCGCCAGTGACATGCGCGGCGGTGCAAATGGCGGCCGTATACGCCTATCTCCTGCGAAGGATTGGGAGGCCAATAAACCTGAGCAACTCTCCAAAGTATTGAGTGCATTGGAAGGCGTTCAAAGCAGCTTTAGCGGAACTGTATCCATGGCGGACCTTATCGTTCTTGGCGGCAATGCAGCGATCGAAAAAGCATCGGGCAAAGACGTGGCCTTTACATCAGGGCGCGGTGATGCGAGCCAAGAGCAAACCGATGTGGAATCCTATGCCGTACTAGAACCTATAGCCGATGGTTTCCGCAACTTTACCAAAGACGGTATCACTATGCCTGCTGAAAAATTACTGGTCGATAAAGCGCAATTATTGGGCTTAACCGCACCAGAAATGACAGCATTGGTTGGCGGTCTGCGCACATTAGGTGTTAGCAATGGTGACCATGGAGTGTTCACCGATAATGCCGGCACGCTCAGCAATGATTTCTTTAAACAATTGATGGACATGGGCATTTCATGGTCAGCAGCCAATGATGATGAAAGCTTTTTTGAAGGCAAATGTGCCGAGGGCAATGTTAAATGCACGGGAACACGTGTTGATTTGGTCTTCGGATCAAATTCTCAATTGCGCGCATTGGCCGAGGTTTATGCATGTGATGATGCAGCCGACAAATTTGCGGATGATTTCATTGCAGCATGGAATAAAATCATGAATGCTGATCGTTTCGACTTAGCATAAATATCACGTAGCACAGCCTCCCCCCTTCCTACTGTGCTTGTGATAAAGTTGGCGGCGTTCCTCGGAGCGTCGCCATTTTTGTTTTTGGTTACATCTTAACTACTTGCAAAATCACCTCTAAAGCACTATACTACTATATACTATGTCTGAAAATTCACCCATCCTACCTATTAAACACGTTGCAAATAGCTTTTTGCAGTGGGATTTTCAAAATGGTAAAGCTTCAACCACCCCTATGAAATTGCAGAAGTTGGTTTATCTGGCTCATGGATGGAATTTAGCAATAAATGACGTTCCACTAATAAACGAAAAATTCGAAGCTTGGCCATATGGACCAGTTGAAGAAGATCTATACCATATATTTAAACAATTTAAAGATACTCCGATAACTGACTACGCAAAATCTTGGGCTGGAAATGAAAAGAAGGCATATGTAGTATCCAGTTCAATACATTTTTTTAGTGATATCTTCACGAGAGTAATTAATAAATATGCCCACTTCGATGCGCTTCAACTCTCTGCATTGACGCATCAAGATGGAACGCCTTGGTCAATTACTCGCGCGAATGGATTGACGGAAATATCCAATGACTTAATTAAGGAGCACTTCAGAAAGCTAGCATTAAATGGCTAGTAAACCCACTGAGCAATCACGCGCAGCAACAATAAAAGAATTTGATGAGGCCAGCGTTTCGCCTCCCAAACCTGATCAGCGAGCGAGCAATGAGAAAGATATGTTTGCCCATACAGAAACGATGCAGAAATCTAAATTGGGCTGGGTTGGTGCAGTGTGGGGGTCAAAATCTGAAAAGCCAGGCAATATTGCTGCAATAGCATTAATTATTTTGTTGATATTTGTTGGTTCATTGATTTTCTTCTATCATGATTGGGAATTGTTTAGCGAAACTTTGGCGGTTTTGATGAGTACCGTTACTTTAATATTAGGTTATCTTTTTGGTAGTGGTTCCAGAGAATAATCTCTAGAATCACATGATTAACGCTGCTTACTACCAATCAATCAGTAATGCCCGCTGCTGCCAATACCGCGAGTGATACCAATTCCGATGCGCTAGAGGCCATAGTGGCAACTTGCACAGGTTTCTCTATGCCAATGAGCATCGGCCCAATGGTACGGTCTCCGCCCAATTCACGCAAAAGTTTCGCCGATAGATTGGCCGATTGCAGCCCTGGCATAATCAGCACATTGGCTGGACCAGAGAGGCGTGAGAAAGGATAATTTTTCATAACTTTCGGATTTAGCGCCGTATCGGGTGCCATCTCGCCCTCATATTCAAAATCAACGCCGCGCGCATCCAATAATGTTACCGCCTCACGCAGATTCTCTAGCCATTGTCCCGCAG
>CALDZL010000114.1 GCA_937944295.1 uncultured Sphingorhabdus sp. | reverse complement strand
ACGTTTACCAGAGGTTTCCGCTCCATCCAAAGATTGACTCTCGACACGCGCATCCCCCCAAAGGCCCGATTGCCCAAGATCAACGGTGATTGCTTTGTCCTTAGCATTGGTCAGTTCATAACGCATCGTCGTTTTCCAGCGGCGTTTATTTATGCGATTGCGTTCAACGACCACAGATTTAACCTTTACATCAAAAGCATCACCCGTTTTAATCGACATAGAAGAACCAATCGGCGTCCCTTCGATGCGGCTTTCGCCAATGAATTGCGGATCACCGCGCCTATCTTGCATATAGACACGCATCACACCTGCGGGTAATTGGTCGCCAAGGCCGCCGCTTTTCGATGTCGTGAATTTCAAAACAGAAGATGCACTGATTGGGTCGCGATTTTGAAAACCGCTAACATTAAATTCATAAATATTACGGGCAGGCGCACCCCTAACATCCATAAAGCTCACTTGTTTTTGCTGCGCATTAGCAATGGTTGTTCGTTTTTCCAGTGGGTAGAGATAAAAATCACCCAAACGATCCCGACCATTCGATTCCGTTCCTGCTTGCTCAACAGTTCCTGTACTAGGTCGGCCAAAACCTCTGTCCAAATTTCGGCGCCCATTGTCTTGCGTTGGACTACCCGCAACCAGTAATATTTTCGCATTGCGATAGGATGTCCCCGTATTATTGGTCAGCGTCACCCAACCTTGAACATCAATTGTCTGCTTGGCTTCATCGAATAAGGTGACATAATCAGCTTTCCACCCCAAATTAGGCGTCAGATAGCTTAATGTGGTTGGTACCTGGCCACCTTTTTGCGATTCCAAAGTAACCGATAATGTCGGGCGTGCGCGCAAATTTGGCGGTACTTTGTCAAATATGACCCGCACAGGCAGTCCATCATCGCGCAGCACTTCTATCCTATCACCAATTTGTAGCACAACGCCACCATTGGCCGCTAAAACTTTGGCACGCAGCCGTGTTTCTACTCCTGTTGCGGGGTTAGTCCGTATTAGTGTAACGGTTTGGCCCACCGCTTTTTCCATTAATTTTGCGGGCGTAAGCAAATCAAAATCAAAATTTTGTTCAACAATGCCAATGCCAGGCCCTGATAAAGTGACCGTCTCGCTTCTTATACGTGCCGACACATCGGGAAATTGCTGCTTGCTGCGCCCTCTGGGCAGGTTGAGCTGCCGTTTATCTTGAATGAGTGACTGGCCATTAGTGTAAATAGTAATGGAAATATCACCTTGCGCATTGAGTTCACCATTTTGATCAGCCAAGGCACTGGACTGTGCTGCAAGTGATATTGGCAGCAGCACAATAGCCAGTATATTAAGATATTTAATTACATCGCTATTTTTCATCATTAATCCCCAATTCCAAGCCACAATATAGAGATATTGTGGCTTTTTATTTAGAGATTACAGAATTTTTCCAAAATTAAAAGCTGTATCAAATATCTTATTCTGCAGCAGCAATATCTTCTGCACTATCATCATCAGATTTCTCAGCGCTCTCATCAACCACCTTTTTGACGATTTTTTTTCTAGATGTGCGCTTTTTGGGTTTTTCTTCTTTATCACTTGCGCTCAATGATGGCGGTAAAATTGCAATATCAATACTATCGTCATCTTTGGTAGGTGCTGGGGCTTTCTTTGCAGTTACTCTACGTTTTCTAACGGGCTTAGCACTATCATCTTCACTATTTTCAGATGGCGTTTTGGTTTCGGGCTTTGCTTTGCTTTCATGCTTCGGTTTAGCGGTTTTCAGATTTTCATCTTCCGCTGCGTCACAAGCTACCACATTATCATCATTCCCTTTTTCATCATGATGACCACGGCGATTATCATCGCGCTGTTCACGGGCTTCTTGCTTTGCTTCTTGGCGCATACGATAATCTGCCAATACACGAAAATAATGATCCGCAAATTGCAAATAATATTCTGCATTGACACGATCACCGTTTAATTGCGCATCATTGGCTTGTTTTTTATATTTTTCAAGCATCTGATTAGCATTACCGCGCGAACGATTATCTATGCTATTTTGATGATCAAATCCGCCGCCACGATTGTTATTTTGCGAACGGTTATTGCCTCTACCGCGTCTGCGGTTGGACTGACGATTATTCATAAAGACTGACCTGCCTATATTATAATTAAACTTAGATTGTTATTTATCCGCGCAAAACCAAAAGGTTTAATCGTTAAATTTTGTACGGAAAAATATCAAATATCTTTGGCAAAGCCGATGAATTTGAAAATCTAAATAGTGTTTAAACGCATAATAAAATAAAACCAAGCAAAATCTATTCATATCAACATCTTGATAACATTAAAACTCTATCTAATCCAGCAAGGTCTTGTTTTATTTGAACTTCATAAGAGTATTCACATGCAATTTCAGCAACAGCTCTTGCTTGAGAATTTCCAATTTCTAGGAATATATAACCTTCATTGGTTAATAATTTGTGCAAGTCTGGAATCAATATTTGATAGTCACAAAGCCCATCATTACCTGCATAAAGTGCCTGCTTTGGTTCAAATAGTGCTACATCATCCATCAATTTTTCATCATCCGCGATATAAGGTGGATTACAGACTATGAGATCAAACTTTGACTTTATTTTATTAACCCAATCAGGCTGTGTCCAATCACCGATGGTAAATACACATCTATCTGCCATCGCGTTGGCCTCTGCATTCTCGCACGCAATAGATATAGCTGCGCCACTATTATCAATACCTACACCTATAGCATCTCGAAAAACGGACAAAGAAGCCAATAGTAACGCACCAGAACCAGTCCCTACATCTAATATATTATGCGGCGGATTATCGCTGTAGATTTCCGATACCCAGCCAATGATTGTCTCGCTATCGGGCCGTGGTATCAACACATCAGGTGTAACTTTTAACGATAAATCCCAGAAGTCTTGCTTACCAATTATATAGGCTATTGGTTCATGGCTTGCTCTTTTTTTCACCAATTCTGCAAATGGCGGCGGCGGATTTAAATCTTCTCTGCGTAATAGCATATCAGAGCGTTCCATACCCAAAGCATATGCCATCAATAATTCTGCGTCTAAACGCGGGCTATCTGATGTTAGAGATAATTTTTGCGTTGCCAGTTGCAGAGCAGTCGTGATGCTCATTTATGTGCTCAAATTAGCTAGGCGCGAGGCTTCATCTTCGCTGATAAGCGCATCAATGAGTTCAGACAATCCATCGCCTTGTATGATTTCTGGTAATTTATGCAGCGTCAAATTGATCCGATGATCGGTTACACGTCCTTGCGGAAAATTATAGGTACGAATACGCTCCGATCTATCGCCCGATCCTACCATAGATTTGCGCGCATCAGCTTCTTTTGCATTAACCTTAGCTCTCTCAAGTTCAAACAATCGCGCTCGCAAAATCTTCATTGCCCGATCTTTATTTTTATGCTGAGATTTTTCATCTTGTTGGCTTACGACCAGTCCCGTTTCAAGATGGGTGATACGCACGGCGCTATCGGTGGTATTCACATGCTGACCACCTGCCCCCGATGCTCTAAACACATCGATACGAATATCATTATCATGAATCTGAATATCAACATCTTCAGGTTCAGGCAAAACAGCAACGGTCGCAGCAGATGTGTGAATACGGCCGCCACTCTCTGTTTCGGGAACACGCTGCACGCGGTGCACGCCGCTTTCAAATTTAAATTTAGCAAATACCCCAACGCCTTTGATGGACGCTATTACCTCTTTATAGCCGCCAATATCGGCTGAGCTGAAAGACATTATCTCAACTTTCCAACCCTGTAATTCAGCATAGCGCTGATACATGCGAAATAAATCACCCGCAAATAATCCTGCCTCATCACCGCCTGTTCCAGCGCGTATTTCCAGAATTGCAGGCTTGGTATCGGCCAAGTCCTTGGGCAGCAACGCTATCGCCAGCGCATGCTCGGCCTGTGATAAATCCCCAGATAAATCCTGTAACTCTTCAATGGCTAATTCGCGTATCTCATCATCAATATCATCATCACAGCTCATTTCATTCAGTGAATGTATTTCAGCGCGCAATCGGCGCACATTAGCACTCTGTTTTGCGACTGCTTCCAATTGCGAATATTCACGTGAAGCGGATACAAATTCCTCGCCTTCTAGAGTTCCAGATGCCATACGGGCTTCTAATTCCTGGAAATTAGCTTCGATCTGCTTGATATGTTGGTTAGATATCTTGTTCACGAATTAGGACTTTTTAACATAATCAACAATCATATCAATTTTACAGGACTGTTGTTCGCCAGAGACTAAGTTTTTAACAGCAGCTTCACCACGATCCAGCTCATCATCCCCTATGATAATTGCTAGTTTCGCTTTTTTTATATTCGCTTTTTGCATCCGTTTTTTCATATTACCTTTATAAGCCATATCAGCGATTATATAATTACGCCGTAAATCCGATAATATCGCAATAGCAGCCTCCATTGCTCTATCACCCAGCGGTATAAGCACGGCATCAGGACCATTATGTTCGGGTACATTCACCAACATAGCTAGACGTTCTATCCCCGCTGCCCACCCAACCGCAGGCGTTGATGCTCCCCCCAGATTTTCAATCAAACCATCATAACGTCCACCACCCAAAACAGTGCCTTGAGCACCCAACCTATCCGTTATAAATTCAAAAGCTGTATGTCGATAATAATCTAACCCGCGCACCAACCTTGTATTGCGTATCCAATCTACACCTGCAGTGTCGAGGCTTTGTGTTACCCTTGCAAAAAAATCTTGGGCTTCATTAGTAAGATAATCATCTATAATTGGGGCGTCTTGGCATAATTTTTTATCGCCATCATCCTTGCTGTCTAATATGCGCAAAGGATTACGATCTAACCTATTTAGGCTCTCTTTAGATAAGGAATTTCGATGATCCTGAAAATATGTAATAAGCGCTTGCCGCCAGGCATCACGGCTCTCACTATCACCCAATGTATTGAGGTTAAGTGTTACGCCATCATCTATACCAATTTCTCTAAGAAGCTGATCTGCCATGATAAGCAATTCAGTATCAGCAAACGGCTCTGCAGCGCCAATTATTTCCGCATCAATTTGATGAAATTGACGATAACGCCCTTTTTGCGGACGTTCATATCGAAACAAAGGCCCATGGGCTGACAATTTCATCGGCGCATGTTGTTGCCAACCATTGGTCAGGAATGCGCGCGATATGCCAGCCGTAAACTCTGGTCTCAGTGTAATACTGTCACCGCCGCGATCATCAAATGTATACATTTCTTTTGAAACCACATCGGTACTCTCACCCAAGGATCGAGCAAATACAGATGTTTGTTCAATCACTGGGACTTGGACCATATCAAAACCATAATATCGGCTTATGCGTTCAAACGATTGAACAACATGCGCAAAACTCTCTTGCGCTGCAGCAATGATATCTTGTGTCCCGCGTACCGCGTTAGGTGTTTGAATATTAGCCATAGTCAATGCGTCTAACAATTTTTTACAACAAACAAAGTAAATAATGCAGATCACCATCATATGGCAATCTCTGCAAGTAGGTTTTTTGCAGAAAACATTGTGGAAATTCAAGCAAAGCAATAATTTTTTATAGACGTTGTAGAAAATTATATTATGCATAAACATTATGAGAAAAATATTGTTTGCGCTTGCTGTGCTGTCTTTTTGTGCCAATACTCCATTAAATGCCCAAAAGAGTGCGCCTACACCAAAACCTATTATTGATGCAATTCCAGCATCGCAAGATAGATCACCACCAGGGCCTATGACTTTACTGGTCGATGCTACCGACACACAGCGCGCAATTTTTCGCGTCAAGCAAAATATACCGATTGAAAAAGAAGGTACCAATTATTTACTCTACCCAAAATGGTTGCCTGGTAAGCATGCACCGCGCGGCGCTATTGATGCTTTATCTGGTTTAAAAATAACCGCTAAAGGCAAACAATTGCCGTGGGTTAGAGATCCCATTGATGTTTATGCATTTAAGGTTGATGTCCCAAGAGGGGTAAAAAGCCTAGACGTTGAATTTCAATTTCTAAGTCCCATTCAAAGCCGAGAAGGCCGCATAGTGGTAACCCCTAAAATGATGAATATCCAATGGGAGCAAGTTGCGCTTTATCCTGCAGGATATTATACTCGTAATATTGGTGTTAAACCCTCTATCATCTTGCCAAATGAATGGACAGGTGTTGCCGCATTAGATGGCGCGGTGAAAACGGGCAATCGAATCGATTATGGATTGACGAGTTTTGAAACATTGATCGATAGTCCCATGTTTGCAGGCCAGCATTTTCGCAAATGGGATTTGGGCAATAATGTAACGCTGAATGTATTTGGTGATGAAGCCAAAAACCTGCAAGCTAAGCCAGAGCATATCGCAGCACATAAAGCCCTTGTCGATGAGGCATTGATATTATTCGGATCAAAGCATTTTGACCGTTATGAATTTCTTCTAGCGCTTACCAGTGAATTAGGTGGTATAGGTTTAGAACATCATCGTAGTAGCGAAAACACACGTTCCCGAGATTATTTCACAAATTATGACGATAATGCTGCGAGCCGTGGATTATTACCGCATGAGATTATCCACAGTTGGAATGGAAAATTTCGTCGTCCAGAAGGTCTATGGACACCCGATTACAGAACACCCATGCAGGATAATTTACTGTGGCTATATGAAGGGCAAACCAGCTATTGGGATTTGGTATTAGGTGCACGTTCAGGATTACAAAGCAAAGATATTGTCCTGGGTGAGTGGGCCAGACATGCGGCTTATTATAGCAATCAAGCAGGGCGGCAATGGCGCAGCGTTGAGGATACAACGCATGACCCTATAATCGCCGCACGCAAACCAAAACCCTTCCCAAGCTGGCAACGCCGCGAAGATTATTACAGTGAAGGCTCGCTTATCTGGATGGCGGTTGATATGACATTACGCACTGAAACAAATGGCACCAAATCGCTCGACGATTTCGCAAAAGCTTTTTTTGGAATCAATGATGGTGATTGGGGTACAATTACCTATAATTTCGATACAATCGTCAACACATTAAATGATATTCATCCTTATGACTGGGCAGGCTTTTTGGACAAAAGATTTCGTCAATCTGGACAACCTTCGCCTTTTGAAGGCCTTAAATTGGGTGGCTATCAATTGGTTTGGAAAGAAAAGCCAAGCGCTTATGAAAAACAGATTATGGCCAATCGAAAGAGTCTCTCTTTATCCTATTCCGTGGGAATATCATTGACAACAAATGGCCGTATCACCAGCGTTCTTTGGGATAGTATTGCTTTTGATAAAGGCATAGTCGGGGGCAGTGAAATAATAGCCGTTAATGGTAAAGCCTATAGCCATTCCTTAATTCAAGAAACCATCTCCAACGCCAAAGCAGATAAAAAACCATTCACTTTGCTAATCAAGCGTGGGGAACTCTATACTAGCTATAAGATAGACTATTATGGCGGCCTGCGATTCCCGTACTTAGAACCCAAAAGCGCAGGCGAGCAACCACTCGACAGATTATTAAAACCTCGGCGATAATTATACTGTCTGCGCTCCCAGCTAATTTGGTAAATATATATAAATAGGCTGCGCTTTTGTGGACCTTGTATATTTACTGTGTTGCGCAAATAATCATTTTATATATTAGACACAAAATACTCTCCCATCATAAGGATATGAAATGGATATCTCTAAAATACCAATCGGTGTAAACCCCCCTAAAAATGTGAATGTTATCATCGAAGTCCCCGTTGGCGGCGAGCCCGTTAAATATGAATTTGATAAAGCATCAGGTGCTTTATTTGTTGATCGTATTTTACATACGCCTATGCGCTACCCAGCCAATTATGGCTTTGTGCCGCACACATTGTCACCCGATGGCGACCCTATTGATGCATTAGTGGTAGCACGCTCTCCTTTCATGCCTGGTTCAGTGGTTCGCGCAAGACCAATTGCTGTATTAAACCTAGAGGATGAACATGGCGGCGATGAAAAATTATTGTGCGTTCCTGTGGATGCGACATTTCCATACTATCGCGAAATCGGCGAAGGTAATGATTTGCCCAAAATCGTGATGCAACAGATTGAACATTTCTTTACGCACTATAAAGATTTAGAGCCTGAGAAATGGGTTCGTGTTGGTAAATGGGGCGACAAAGACGAAGCTCAAAGATTATTATTAGAAGCGATAGATGCTGCCAAAAAAGCGAAATAGCATTTGCCGATAATCATGAGTCAGCACCTGTTAATTCATTGAAATGTAACCATCCTGTGTTGATTTTATTTTTTTAGGGATACAGAAGATGTGGAAAATATGGATATTAATAATCACGAGCTGCACTATGGTATCCGCATGTGCAACACCGCGCACCCAGATCAAAAATTCATTGGTAGATAAAGGTTTATCTGAACCAACGGCAGATTGCATGGCTGAGCGCATGGTAGATCGATTATCAACGGGACAATTGCTCAAAATCCGTGGACTTAAGAAGTTTGAGAAGAAAAATGCAGGCGATATTAGCGCGAACGAATTTGTTAAATACACGCGTGCGCTCCAAGACCCAGAAATTATTGGCGTCGTATCATCATCCGCAATCGTCTGTGCATTCTAACCCTTGTCGCAACATCCTTAACGCAATAGAGCAGCTTGCCACATCTTCTTCACGGTACTTGTATCGGCTCTGCTGTTCGCTGGTTTAGGACCAGCAAGTGCAGCGCATTCCAAACATTGAATTTGCGCGCCTTGTACTTTGGTGAGACCAAAAAGATCATTCCATAATCCATTAAGCGCCAATTCTTGACCCACAGAGACACGAGCAAACATATCCAATGCACCATATTCTTTTGGAGCAGCAACGCCAAAGCCTCTTAAAAATGCAGCGAACTCATCTGGTTTTGGATCGATATATTTTGCATGCCAATCACCCTCTTCAAGCTTTGCTAATTTGGCGGCTTCTTCAATAGCCTCTTCTAGCCCACCTAATTGATCAACAAGACCCAACTGTCGTGCTGTACCGCCAGCCCAAATACGGCCTTGGCCTATAGTATCTACCTGCTCAATCGTTTTGCCACGTGCTTTTGCAACCCGCTCTAAAAATCTCTGATAGCCCTGCTCAATAGTAGATTGCACAACGCGGTCAAACTCTGGATCAAAACCGCCAATAACATCAGGCTCTCCAGATAATGGAGAAGTTTTGACGCCATCGGCATTAACACCATATTTAGCAAGTGCTTTCTCAAAGCTCGGAATGACTCCAAATATTCCAATAGATCCTGTGATGGTAGAGGGTTCAGAGAATATTTTATCTGCCGATGTCGCGATCCAATAGCCGCCACTGGCCGCTAAATTGCCCATTGAAATGACAACAGGAATTTCACGATCTTGCGCTTCTTTAATCGCGAGCCTAATTTGTTCTGAAGCGGTAACACTGCCGCCAGGCGAATCTACACGTACAACTAGTGCTTTTAGATCATCATTTTCCAATGCATTATAAATTAATTCACTAATACTATTACCAGCGGCTGACCCTGCGCCTCCATAACCATCAACAATAGTACCAGCGACAGTGACTACGCCTATCGCTTCGCCTGATGTATCATCGCCGACATCTGCCAATAATTGACTTGGCGTAGTCGCCGCATAACCGCCAATTGTCTCTTCATCATTGGTGCCATATTTTTCAGCAATATATTTACCAAAACTAATACGATCACCAATCTTATCGACAAGACCATTATCCAATGACAATTTTGCGACATTGCCTTTAACAGATTCAACGCTATCGCCAGGATTTTGCAGCATAGCATCAAATTTAGCATTGGGACGTGCCTTAGTAACTTCTGTTCGCCAATTATCCCACATTTCTCCCAAAACACCAGTTAAAGCTTCTTTTGCTTCGGGCGATTGGCTATTGCGCGTTATGGGCTCAATCGCACTTTTATATGTACCGACCCGATAGATGTGCGGTGTAATGTCGAGCTTTTCTATTAGCCCAGCCATATAAGGTTGCGATCCACCTGGTCCCGTCAGCATAACCCCGCCAAATGGATTAACCCAAATTTCACTAGCATGCGCCGCCAATTGATAGCCATCGTCGGTGTAGCTTGTTGCATAAGTATATACGGGTTTACCAGCTTTTTTAACAGCAGCTAATTTTTCACCAATATCTGAAAGGCTTGTTTGACCGCCTCCTAAAAAGCCATCAAGGTCCAACACAACGGCTTTGATGCGGTCATCGGTCACAGCAATTTCCAAAGAACGTGCTAAATCACGCACGCGATATTCCCTTATAGGAGCGCTGCCACTGGTTAAAACTTCCAAAGGATCAACATCCGCAGGCTGTTCTGATACAAAGCCGTTTAAATCTAATAATAATGTTCCATCGCGTACCTCGGCTGGATTAGGCGAAGCGCTAAGTGCAGCAAATAATATGCCAAAAAATAAAAGTAGAAGTAACAAAGCCAAGCCATCTTTTATGGCCACTAAAATTTTCCAAGCACCTTTGACGAACTGCATTATATAACCCTTTTATAATATACTTTTGTGAGTGTGGCTAAACAAATATAAAATCATAATGCAATATCAGCATTATGAACAAACTATATTCTTCTACAAACATTGTTTTTAGCAATTATCAATCAAAAAAGGGAGACACTCACAGCATCTCCCTCTCTATATGGGTCAGCGATTGGATAACCGCTACCGGAAAACCTAGGATGATATTAAATCATCATTCCCCGAACGGATAAACCCAACCCCTTAACTGAACCATTAGACATTAGATCACCTCCTCTCGATTGTTGATAAAAATTATGCATCGGCTTTCTCCTTTGCAAGAGTAAATTGCGCGAGAAATTAATATAAATCAAGAATTTTAATTATTTTCTTACTCATGAGATATACTCATAATAGAATATGACATTGATTAAATCATATACAACTTTATCGGCAATCCTCAATAACATGACCAATTTCAGCCCATGATGGGATGGCCACAGATAATAAACCATCCATTTCAATAGCAAAGCGTCCGCGTGTATATATTAAAGCATCCAATATTCTATCATCAGCTTTAATAGCAATAGCAACATAAGCAGGTGTATCCCCTAATGCTGTTGCAGGATAAGTTTTACGTGTATGGCTTGTACGGATCGTCATTTTTGCACCAATCTTTGAATCCCCTGCACGAGCAAAATAGAGACTATTCTGATCTTTATCGCATCTAAGAGTTAATAGAGCGTCTTGATCAGCTTTGCCAAATAATGCTATCGAACCTCTTTCATCTTGACGATAAACCCAATCTCCTTGGGTAATAGGCCAATCGATCCAATTTCCCTCAGGTTGAACAAGTTTAGGTAATGCAACAGCCTGAGCAGGTTCAAGTCGACTTGGCTCTAACTCAGCAGGTTCTGGTTGATCCACTGTTTCGGGAACAACCTGCGCTACAACAGGTGATGGCGGCACTATATTTTTTGTATCTGGTACGTTGCAAGACGATAATGCTGCAATAATAATTGTTGGTCTAATTTTTTTCATACTACTCCATGGCCAAATCAGATAGGATTCGCTAGTCCATAAATTATTATGTCTCAACAGAAGATTAGGATAGATCAAGCTCTGCATGAGCGCGGCATGGCCGAAAGTCGCAGTAAAGCAAAGGCTTTCATTATGGCGGGGCTGGTATTTATAGATGATGTAAAAATTACCAAAGCTGGGCAATTAATTCCTAAAGCAGCCCAAATAACACTCAAAGGCAAAGATCACCCTTGGGTGTCGCGCGGTGGTATTAAATTAAACCATGCATTGCACGAATTTGCCATCAATGTTGCAGGACTTACGGCCATTGATGTGGGTTCATCAACAGGCGGCTTTACCGATGTTTTATTACAATCGGGAGCCGCAAAAGTCTATGCCGTTGATAGCGGTACCAATCAACTCGCTTGGAAATTGCGCCAAGACGAGCGTGTCATTGTTCATGAACGAACCAGCGCACGTATTCTAACCAATGAGCATATAGATGAGGCCATCGATATCATCGTATGCGATGCAAGCTTTATTGGCCTCTCAAAAGTATTAGAGCGGCCATTAGAATTTGCCAGAGATAATGCGCAATTAATAGCCCTAATCAAACCGCAATTTGAAGCTGAAAAACATGAAGTCGGTAAAGGCGGCGTTGTGCGTAATGAAGCTGTGCACAAACGTGTATGCCAAGAAGTTTCAGAATGGTTAGAAAGTCGAAATTGGAAAGTACAGGGCATTACGCAAAGTCCAATCACTGGTCCCCAAGGCAATATTGAATTTTTAATATGGGCTCAAAATATGGCACATGATATTATCTAAATTCATGACTTATACATACCATTGAGAAGAGCTTCATAACGATCTCTAATCATATGTCGCCTTATCTTCATCGAAGGTGTCATCTCTTCATTTTCAATCGAAAACGGTTCTTCAGTAAATTCAAACCGCCTGATTTTTTCGGTCACAGTCAGATTTTTATTCACCCTATCAACCGCGTCTCTTATTTTGCTTTTATAGGCTGGGCAAATTTGCAATTCCTCAAAACAGAATTTTTTGCCTTCATCATTGGCCCATTCCAAAGACCAATCGGGGTCTGGTACTATCAGAGCTGTCATATAAGGGCGCTTATCCCCATAAACCATCGCTTGAATAATCTCTGGTTGCAGCGTCAGCATCCCCTCTAACTTTTGCGGCGCAACATTATCACCTTTGTCATTAACAATCAGATCCTTTTTACGATCCGTAATTGCAATGCGGCCAGCTTCATCAATATAACCAATATCGCCCGTATGCAGCCACCCGTCCTTTATCGCACGGTCAGTCTCTTTTTTATTGCGCCAATAGCCTTTCATGACCAAGTCGCCACGTACCAATATTTCTCCATCTTCCGCAATGCGTACTTCCGTATTGGCAAGCGGCGGACCAACAGTATCCATCTTCAACCCTGTTGCTGGGCGATTACAGCTAATGATTGGAGCGGATTCGGTTTGACCATAACCTTGCAACACAGTCACCCCCAAAGACTGGAAGAAGATACCAATATCGGGGTTGAGCGGTGCACCGCCCGATACCATAGCTTTTAATCTACCGCCAAACCGTTGACTTATCTTGGGTTTTAAAGTTTTCGATAACACCGCCTTCATTGGTAAATCACGCTTGCGTTTTTTTCCGCTATATTCACGCGCTCCAATTTCTAGCGCCTTACCCATTAAATATACCGGCGCACCACCTTGCTTCTCGATTGCTTTAATAATGCGTTGCCGCAAGACTTCAAATAATCGCGGCACAACAACCATGATAGTCGGTTGCACTTCTTCAATATTTGATGCCAGTTTTTCTAAACCTTCTGCATAATAAATCTGACCACCAAGTCCTATTGGTAAAAACTGCCCACCGCTATGTTCATAAGCATGCGATAATGGTAAAAAGGACAAAAATATTTCTTCACTCACAGTGAAATCTTCAATCACGATCTTGCCTGCGCCATATGCATTGTGCAGCAGAGCTTTATGTTGCTGCATAACGCCGCGCGGAGCACCGCCCGTACCGCTCGTATATATGATGCATGCGACATCTTCGCGCGTAATATCTCTTGCTAAGATATCTAATTCTTCGAGCGGTTCAACAGTATCGCCATGCACCAAGTCTTCCCATTTATGGAACGCAATTTGGTTTTTTTGCGATATTGTTATGGGTTCCATACCGATTAATATTTCCGCATGCGCGGACCGCGTAAGAGCGGGCAATAAAGTTTCCGATAATTTTTTCGTAGAGACAATCACCACGCGCGCACCGCTATCATCGATAATATGCTGATGATCGCGCTCCGTATTTGTAATATATGTTGGAACAGTAACCATACCAGCTGCCATAATAGCCATATCAGCGATACACCATTCGGGCCTATTTTCAGATACAAGCATTACCCGGTCACCCTTTTCGAGGCCCAAATCTTTTAAGGATTTGGCAAAAGCAACCACTTGGCGTGCAGTATCTATCCAGCTAATGGATTTCCACTGACCATCGGCCTTGCATGATAAAAAGGGAGCATTATCGCGCTGCCCAGCCCGTTTCGCAAATAATGCGACTATATTCTGAAATTCTCCAAAATCACTAAAGTCAATTTGGCTCAAACATCCACTCCTCATATTGCAAGTTCAATATAAGGATGAAAGATAATATTCTGCAAGCAATTTCAGCCTCTATTGTCACAATATCGTCACTAATATATTGTAATCACTCTGGGTTAAACGCATTGCCAGGACTGCGTGGATCAGCATAGCCCACCCATTTGCCATCAATAAATTGCGCTCCATTCACTTTAGAACCAATATTGGATGTCAAAACTGTCCGCCCATAAGCTGCCAATTCATTAGACTTATCAGCCAAAAATGTCCCACTTTCGATCTGCACAGCATCACGCGCAAAATAAATATTAGGCAAAGCAATTGCTTTGTCGAGCGATAATCCAAAATCCAAAACACCTATCAATGTTTTAGTCACATGCATGATGATCCGTTTTCCGCCTGCGGAACCAAGCGCCAGTATAGGAACGCCATTTTTGTCAAAAACTATAGTCGGCGACATAGAGGATAAAGGGCGCTTGCCGCCTTGCACACGGTTTGCCACTGGCGCACCATTTTCTTCGGGAACAAACGTAAAGTCCGTCAATTCATTATTAAGGAAAAAACCCCCAGATATAAGCTGGCTGCCAAATGGACCTTCTATGGTTGATGTCATACTAACGACGCTTCCGTTACCATCGGCCGCTACAAAATGCGTGGTTCCTGGAACTTCACGCTGCTCAGCCACGGTTCTTGGCTTTGCCCCAGGAGGCGTACCCGCATCATAGTTGTTTAGCGAGGAGTCAATCTTTATAAGATTAGAACGTTGCGTGAGATAATAGGGGTCTAATAAGCCTTGAATAGGCACAGATACAAAATCTGCATCGGCCAGATATTTTTCTCGGTCAGCATAGGCAAGACGCATTGATTCATGAATCAAATGCCAGCTTAATGGGTTTTCGACACCAATATTGCCCAAATTAAAGCGCTCTAACTGTCCCAAAATTTGCAAAACAGTAGATGCACCCGAAGAGGGCGGCCCCATACCGCAAACAATATATTGATGATAGCTATTACATACTGCATCACGTTCTATTGCTCTATAAGATGCCAAATCTGTGAGCTGCAAATCTCCCTTATTAGGATGTCCATTTTGTACAGTTTTAATTATATCTTCTGCAATTGGACCTCTATAAAAGGCGTCAGCGCCCTCTTTAGCCAAAGTCCGCAAACTGTTGGCCATATCAGGATTTTTTATGAGGGTTCCAACTGGAGCAGGCTTGCCATCACGCCAATATAATTTTTGCGCCGCAGGAAATTCACCCCATACACGTGACAGCCTATTGAGCCTGCTATGCAAGACTTCATTAACTTCAAACCCTTCTTCGGCCAATTGGATTGCAGGAGCAAATAAGGCTTCCCATTTCAGCTTACCCCACTTTTCATGCGTTTTGGCCATAAGGCGCATATTTCCTGGTGTTCCAACGCTGCGGCCGCCCAAAACCGCCTGAATAAAGCCTAATCTCTCGCCATTTTCATCTAGGAATAAATCATCTTTTGCGCTCGCAGGGGCTGTCTCCCTGCCGTCTATTGTTGTTAAAGCTCCGTCATCACCATCAAAGTGCAGCAGGAAACCACCGCCTCCAATACCGCTAGATTGCGGCTCAACAACCGTTAGCGCAAGCATCATGGCCATCGCCGCATCCGCTGCACTTCCTCCTTGCCGCAAGATCATCTCTCCTGCCGCCGTTGCTCTAGGGTCTGCCGATGAAACTGTGCCAAGCAATTGTTTGGTTGGTGTATCATCCTCTTTAGCCGCACCAGTAGGAGCTGTGATTGCCAATATCATAATTGGTGCAAAACGAATCAATGACTTTACGGATAAATGTGCAGATAGTTTTTTCATAGATACTCGCTTTTTATTCATTTCATGATTTACTAGGGTCTTGTACCCAAATACTCAATGGAGATAATTGTCTATCTTATGCTTCTACACCAATTGCTTGGGTTATAGACTTCAACCCATCACGTTCCAACAATTTTATCAATCCATGCGCAATATTACGTCCAACAAATGGCCCCTCATATACAATAGAACTATAGAGCTGAACTAGAGATGCACCAGCTTTAATGCGCTCATAAGCATCATCAGCAGTTGTGATCCCCCCCACACCAACAAGCTTAATTGCACCACCCGAGCATGATCTAAAATCTCTCAAACGCTGTAAAGCCAGATCTTTCAATGGAGTACCTGATAAGCCACCAGCCTCTGATTGATAGTGAGAATGGAGCTTTGGACGTGAAATCGTCGTATTTGATATAATTATGGCGTCAATCTTTTGATCCGAAACAACTGTGCAGATATCATCAATATCACCAGTATGCAAATCAGGTGCTACTTTCAAAAATATCGGCAAAGATTTTTTTTCACTTTTTACCAGAAACGCACTGCGTTCTGCTGTAACTGCTCCTAAAAGATCATTCAGTGCCGCCTTACTCTGTAAATCGCGCAAGCCAGGAGTATTGGGTGAACTAATATTCACCGTCAGATAATCAGCATAGGCCGCCATATTGCGTACACCTAATCGATAGTCATTTATCCGATCTTCACTATCTTTATTTGCACCGATGTTAATACCCAAAATACCATTTAATGGGCTATTTAGACCTATTTTTAAACGTTCAATTGCCGATTTTTGACCTGCATTATTAAAACCCATACGGTTAATGACTGCAGCATCCTCAGGCAGACGAAACAACCGTGGTTTGGGATTTCCATCTTGTGCTCGCGGTGTCAGCGTCCCAACTTCGGTAAAACCAAAACCTAATTTTAATATCTCGCGAAAAACATCCGCATCCTTATCATAACCAGGGGCTAATCCAATGGGCGAATTAAAATGTAAACCCGCAAAATCGCTTGATAATATTGAGCTATAAGCATTAAATTGCGGCAACAAGATATTCAGAGCTTTTACAGCAGCTAGGCTCAATTTATGCGCATCCTCACCATCCAGCTTAAACAGGAGCGGACTCATAATTTTATATAACATTATATTTCTCTGAATGTTTAGAATCTATTGATTAAAATGAATTTATTGGTACCAATCGCATAAAATGCTTAATTCAAATATTGTTTCCTGCAAGAAAAAATGCAACTTAGAAATTAATAACAATGAAGATTAATTAATTATTGGACTTTGTGATATTATTACATATAGTCATAATGCGACCCAAGGGCTCACTCTATGCAGCTCTTGATACAACTGCCCCGTGTCCAAGCGATGCGGGGCGTTTTTTTCACCAGTAAAACCATATAAATAATTATAACCAATATATAATTTACAGTCTTTGTCCTTTACGTTTTCGTAAATTTTTACGCAATTCTTCTCTTAGCCGTTCTTCTCTGGTTGGACTTTTTTTATCTGATAGATCATGGGGCTCTGTTCTTTTGTCTCTTGATGGAGACGATATATTATCATCATTCATATCACTAAGCTGCCAAATTTCATTACTTTATGCAAGTGACTTGACAGAGTGCCTATCCTATCGCCATAGGGCTGATTGGTTAGCTGCTGTAGCTCAGTGGTAGAGCGCGTCATTGGTAATGACGAGGTCGGGAGTTCAATTCTCCCTAGCAGCACCATTATCTATACCCTTATATTACAATTACTTATCTGCAGATAGACGTCTAAATATTGCCGCGCAATGTCCGAGGGTTGCACGCTCTTAGTGCAATGGCTCGAGCGCCAGAGACACTCTGGAAGCCGCGGATACACTGAACTTTCAAGGAATATCTCTCTGGCCCAAACATTGGAGTCCAGATGCACATGGATGGTTTTGGGATAGAGGTTATTTTGAGGGAGTATATTCCCTGATGCTATGCTTATGCGAACCCTAACATGATGCGCTGACTGGCCTAGTCCAACGGGATATTGTTCTTCCGCATGATCTTGCGGCCGGTAAGGTCCGGCGGCTGAGTTCCATTGATGATGGCGGTTATAATATCAGGGGCCAGATAACTGAGGCGAACCAGTTGGTACATATATCGTTTAGAATAATGCGCGACCATCGGCTGCGGGAACTTATAAATTTAAAAGGGGGAACTTGTGATTAGCGTTCACAAAAAAACGTTTGTTTCCAATATGGTGACCCCTACGGGAATCGAACCCGTGTTTCAGCCGTGAAAGGGCCGCGTCCTAACCGCTAGACGAAGGGGCCATAGCATGTAATGCTCTGGAATGTGGCGCT
>CALDZL010000113.1 GCA_937944295.1 uncultured Sphingorhabdus sp. | reverse complement strand
ATCAACGAGCCAAGTCGCCGTTGCGTGGGGCATTAAAGGTAACACCATCATTCTCCATAAAATAAGGGCCACCCCGCACGGGATGGCCTTCTGTTGATATCATCTTTACGCGACATTTTCACAAACGGCAAGAGGCGAATTTGATAGATTTTTTCAGACCAATTCATTATCGTTTATTTTATGAGTGAAACTAGAATTAGCGCATCATGCCATTGCCAATCTATAAATATTATTGTGAGTGTTAAACCAGAGTATATTAATGATTGTAATTGCAGCCTTTGTAGCAATAACGGCGCAATATGGGGATATTATAAAGACAAAGAAGTCGAAATAACGGGTAAGACATCATCATACAAACGTGCAGATAGAGAAAATCCAGCCGTTCAAATCCATTCATGCTTAAATTGCAGTGCGACAACGCATTGGACATTGACACCGAATTTTGCAGCACAGATCCAAAATAACGCCGAATTTAACATGGGTGTAAATATGCGATTATTCGATGTTGATGACCTAAAAGGAACAGAACTGCGCTTCCCTGACGGCAAGGCATGGGATGGCATAACCGATTATACTTATCGTAAAGCCAGTGAAATTTTATAAAATGAAAAAATTTATATTCATGCCGATATTTATATTATTTATCTTCTATACTATTAATGTTATTTTATGGACCAATAAATGTAAAAGTATAGGCAATGAAGAATTTGCAAATTTAGTATATTATTCATTAGAGTCTTCAAAAAATGGGTCAAGGAACGGTATGATACTTGGTACTTACAAAATTGAAGAGTTAAAAAAGTTTCGTATCAACCGAGATACAGAAGCTTATGGCGATATAAGCGGATTAATGAGTTTTAATAACGATCAAGACGAGGCAATACTCTCGGTTCGGTTATTTAATGATTGCGAAGTTGAATGGGTGAAAACTAGACCCAGAATATAATATTTTGGGTGCACTGTAGTATTGACGCCGCAATCATCGCTCAAAAATAACATTAAGTTCACCCCATCGTCAAAATAATCTTCCCGCAATGTTGACCGCTCTCCATATAATCATGCGCGGCCTTTACATCGTCCAATGCAAAGCTTTTATCCATCACAGGCTTTAATTTGCCTTCAGCAGCAAATGGCCAAGCCACACGGCATATTTCATCAACGAGCATTGCCTTAAAGCCTGCATCGCGGTGGCGCAGCGTTGATCCGGTCATGGTGATACGTTTGAGCATAACTTGCAGCATGTTGATATTGGCTTGCATCCCGCCTTGCACAGCGATGGTGACATGGCGTCCATCGGGCCGCAAGCACGCAATATTGCGCTCCATATAGTCTCCAGCAACCATATCCATGATGACATGAACGCCCTGACCATTCGTAATTTTCATCACTTCTTCGGCAAAATCTTGAGACTTATAATTGATCGCATGATGCGCGCCGACTGCTTTGGCTTGAGCGCATTTTTCATCGCTACCACACGTTACGATAATCTCTACATCGAACAAATTGCATAATGTTATGGCCATTGTGCCAATACCGCTGGTCCCACCATGTACCAACACCGTTTCACCATCCACAATATATGCGCGTTCAAACAAATTATGCCAGACGGTCATCAGTGTCTCTGGCATAGCCGCGGCTTCTTCCATAGACAGTGCTGGTGGAACGGAAAAACAGTGTGCTGCTTTGGCAATGCAATATTGGGCATATCCACCGCCAGCTACCAAAGAGCATATTTTTTGGCCGATAAGATCGGACATCACGCCCTTGCCAACGCCAATAATCTCTCCCGATATTTCTAGGCCTAACACTGGATTTACACCTTCAGGAAGCGGATATAAGCCCATGCGCTGTAATATATCAGGCCTGTTTACACCAGCGGCATGCACCTTGACCAGAACCTCACCTTCGCCTGGAACAGGAATAGCGCCTTCAGCCACAATTAAACCCTCAGAACCGCCAAATTCGCTAACATCTATATATTTCATTTTATCAGACAAAATACTATCTCCCCCCACAACAACTTAAAATAGGTATTTTTAATCACTCATAGGTATTTTTAATCACTCAATAGCTCTATTGACTTATCGCTTTCTAAGGTCAACAATTCACATATGGACGATGATTCAGAAATAGTAAAAAAGCAAGGTAATTTGACTGATATGCTCAGCAAAGAAGACCTAGACCCTTATTCTGTAGAAGAATTAAAAGTTAGAAAAACAATGTTAGAACAAGAGGTTAAACGAACAAAATCCAAAATAATATCGGCTACCGACCATCTTGATGCTGCGAAGAATTTATTTAAATAGTATAGATGAATTTACATTTACTTGTATTAAATATCCAATCAATTGGCCGTAATTCCATATATATAGATATGTCTTTGACATAATTAATGTTTATTTTGCTGTATTGCTATTGAATAATGGCATTTAATGACAACATCTTAACTAAGATCGTAATTAACGATTGCAAATCATTATAGCATGGTTCAGCTTTCATTAGTCTAATAGTGATATCGTGGTCGAATAAGAGTTTGGAGAATATATATGCCATCATTTGCAGAATCGCTAGAGTCCACACTGCATCAAGCTTTGACTAATGCAACAGAGCGGTCTCACGAATATGCAACATTAGAGCATCTTTTATTAGCGCTTATCAATGATAAGGATGCCGCCCAAGTGATGCGCTCTTGCGGCGTTGATTTGGGTGAACTCTCAGAAGCTATAAAACAATATCTCGACAGCGAATTGGATAGTTTACGCGTTGATGGCAAGATTGATCCATCCCCTACCAGCGGCTTTCAGCGCGTAGTGCAGCGCGCTATATTACATGTGCAGTCATCGGGTAAAAATTTGGTGACGGGCGCAAATGTCCTCGTCGCATTATTTTCCGAGCGAGAGAGCTACGCCGTTTATTTCCTCCAACAACAGGATATGAGCAGATTAGATGCTGTATCCTTTATCAGTCATGGTGTTGGCAAAGATGGTAATGTCGCTGAACCGCGCGAATTAGAAGGTATAAATGAAGAAGAAGGCGCTTCATCTGAGGGTAAATCTAAAAAAGAGAGCGCACTTGACCTTTATACAATCAATTTAAATGCAAAGGCGAAAGCGGGCAAGATTGACCCACTCATAGGGCGTAGCGAGGAAGTTGACCGCACGGTACAAATCTTATGCCGCCGATCAAAAAATAATCCCCTCTATGTTGGTGAACCTGGCGTTGGTAAAACGGCTATTGCTGAAGGCCTCGCGCGCCGTATTACCGAAGGCGATGTACCCGAAGTCTTGCTACCCGCAGAAATATTTTCGCTTGATATGGGCGCATTATTGGCTGGAACGCGCTACCGTGGTGATTTTGAGGAACGCCTTAAAGCGGTGGTCAATGAACTTGAAAAAAAGCCCGATGCAATCTTATTCATCGATGAAATTCATACCGTAATTGGCGCAGGATCAACCAGCGGCGGTGCGATGGATGCATCCAATCTACTCAAACCTGCGCTATCCAATGGCACTATACGCTGCATAGGCTCAACAACCTATAAAGAATTTCGTAATCATTTTGAAAAAGACCGTGCTTTGCTACGCCGTTTTCAAAAAATTGATGTTAATGAGCCCTCTATTGATGATACCATCAAAATTTTGGCGGGATTGCGCAGTGCTTTTGAAGATCACCATAAGGTTAAATATACAAACCCTGCAATTAAGACCGCTGTGGAATTATCAGCCCGTTATATTAACGATCGCAAATTACCTGATAAAGCCATTGATGTGATTGATGAAGCAGGCTCTATGCAAATGCTCGTTGCGCCCAGTAAACGCCGCAAAACTATTACCCCCAAAGAGATTGAAGCGGTAATTGCGACTATGGCGCGCATTCCGCCTAAGCAAGTATCTTCGGATGATCGCAGTACGCTCAAAAATCTTGAAACCGATTTAAAGCGCGTTGTATTTGGACAAAATACTGCCATCGAAACGCTATCAAGCGCCGTAAAATTAAGCCGCGCTGGATTGCGTGATGCAGAAAAACCCATTGGTAATTATCTATTCAGTGGTCCAACAGGCGTGGGTAAAACCGAAGTCGCCAAACAATTGGCCTCTATTATGGGTATCCCGCTCAAACGTTTTGATATGAGCGAATATATGGAACGTCATTCGGTGAGCCGACTGATTGGTGCGCCTCCTGGATATGTGGGATATGATCAAGGCGGACTGCTGACCGATGCAGTCGATCAAAATCCGCATTGTGTTTTATTGCTCGATGAAATTGAAAAAGCGCATCCCGATTTGTTCAACATATTATTGCAAGTCATGGATAATGGTCGCTTGACCGATCATCATGGCAAGACCGTAGATTTCCGCAATGTCGTTTTAATTATGACAACCAATGCAGGTGCCAGCAATATGGCAAAAGATGGTATTGGCTTTGGTAATAATATCAGCAAAGAAGATGCCAGTGATGAAGCGGTCAAAAAGATGTTCACGCCCGAATTTCGTAACCGTTTGGATGCTATTGTACCCTTTGGTTATTTGCCAACAGAAGTTGTCATTCGTGTGGTTGATAAATTTATCATCGAATTAGAATTACAACTGGCCGAGCAAAATGTGCATATCAAATTGGATGATGATACGCGCCAATGGTTAAGCGAAAAAGGCTATGACCGTCTCTATGGTGCGCGGCCTATGAGCCGATTAATACAAGAGCGAATTAAAACCCCGCTGGCCGAAGAATTATTATTCGGTAAATTGACACAAGGTGGAGAAGTGTCTGTCCATATGAAAAAAGGCGAACCTCATTTTGAAATATCGCCATCTGCGCCCAATGATCGCAAAAAAATCAAAGATACAAAGAAGAAGAAGATTGCGAAAGCAAAATAATATATTTTAAATACAATAGCTTAAATAATTTATTTAATATGCAATCATTTTCTTTGAACTTTTATTTGCCTGAATGTAACTAATCATATGAGTCTTACGAATAGCCTGTTATAACCGCTTTTTGGTTAGCAAACCGTAAGACTTAACTTTATTTATTGAATCAACACTATTCCTCTTCCCTTGTTGATTTTCTAAAAATTTGAATTTTATAGGGTCAACACCCCTCCCCCCAAATGTTGACCCGAAAACTTACACCTCGAAGTCATATTATTATGACTTTGGGGTTTTTCTTTGCGCAGATAGGTAAATTTGTTAATAGCCGTTTATGCTTCCACATGCACTTTCATGACTGAGACATAATAATTGGCCCTATTCGATTTTCACCAAACATATTTGAACATATTATCGCAAACTTCGCAGAAACGACAATTACATAAATGCACTGGATCATCCTTTTCATCCAACGATTATTTGGGACTAGCCAATAGTCCAGAAATATTAAGCGCTGCACAGCAGGCTATCGATGAAACTATACCCATTGGTTCTGGCGGGTCTCGACTATTAAGCGGCAATCATCCCCAACATGAAGCCTTGGAAACCGAAGCTGCTATTTTCTTTAAAGCGCAATCTACGCTCTATTTTGCTAATGGCTATGCCGCCAATATGGCTGTCCTCTCAACATTACCGCAAAAAGGGGATGTAATTTTTTATGATAATCTTATCCATGCCAGCAGCCATGATGGGATGCGACTTGCCCGCTGTAAGGCACAGCTTTTTATCCATAATGATGTACAAGATCTAAAAGCAAAAATAACAGCATGGCGTGCTAAAAATCCAGATGGCAATATATGGATAATATTTGAGACTTATTATTCGATGGATGGCGATATCGCGCCCATTGATGCTCTATCTGATTTAGCCAGCGATTATGATGCAATCATGGTGATTGATGAGGCCCATGCTTTCGGTGTTTTTGGCCCAGATGGGCGAGGCTTAGCGGCACATTTGGATGGCTGCGATAATGCCATCATATTGCGCACATGCGGTAAAGCTCTGGGGTGCGAAGGGGCACTTTTATGCTTACCCAGCATAGCCAGGGATTTTTTGATTAATCGTGCGCGCCAATTTATATTTTCCACCGCGCCCTCCCCATTAATAGCCTATACTGTTCGTATTGCATTACGCATTATACAGACACAGCCCGAGCGCCGAAAAGCGCTGATAGAATTATGCGATTATGCTGGCAAGATATTATCACCGCTAGGCGCCATCACGCATGGCGGCCCTATCATCCCCATTATCATTGGCGATGCCAAGCACACAATGGACATAGCCTCAGCGCTGCAAAATTCTGGCTTTGATGTGCGCGGCATAAGGCCGCCAACCGTGGCAGAGGGGAGTTCACGTTTGCGTATCTGTATCAGTTTGAATATTGATAAAACAGATATTGATGCATTGGCCTTGATGCTTAGAAAATTATTATGAGAGGAATATCGTGAACACTGCGCAATTTGTCGTCACAGGAACCGATACCAATGTCGGTAAAACAATATTTGCTGCCTCCCTTACAGCTGCATTAAAAGCCAATTATTGGAAGCCCGTGCAAGCAGGTGTTGAGGATGGCACCGATAGCAAAAGGGTGAAAACATTAAGCGGCTTGCCCGATACCCATATCTTGCCAGAAGCCTATTGCCTCAACACCCCATGCTCCCCGCATTTGGCGGCTGAAATTGAAGATATAGAGATTGATTTAGAGCGCCTGAACCCGCCGACCAGCGAACGCACACTCATCATAGAAGGAGCAGGCGGCGCATTAGTGCCTATAAACCGTCAAATCACTTATGCAGATATATTCGCCCGCTGGCAGATACCTACAATTATTGTGGCACGCACAGCACTAGGCACGATCAATCACAGCATAATGACCATAGAGGCATTACGCAACAGAGATGTTCCTATCCATGGTGTTGCATTTATTGGTGATGAAGTGGCCGATAGCCAATTAACGATCTGCGAAATGGGCAGGGTTAAATCTTTGGGCCGATTACCGATAATTGAAACGCTCAACACCGAGACCATCAAAACAGCATTTCATATCGCCTTTAAGGTCGAGGATTTTCAATCATGAACTCACCTATTTGGCATCCCTTTACGCAGCATGGTCTGGGCCATGATATACCCGAAGTAAAAAGCGCATCGGGCGCATTATTGCACACTAGAGATGGGCGTGAAATTATCGATGCTATTTCATCCTGGTGGGTAACCACCCATGGCCATTGCAACCCAGAAATTATCGCCGCAATTCAAAAACAAGTAGAGCAGTTAGATCAAATCATCTTTGCTGGATGGACTCATGAACCAGCTGAGAAATTAGCAGCATCTTTGATAGCAATGACACCCAATAATCTGCAGCATGTTTTTTATTCAGACAGCGGATCAACATCGGTCGAAGTCGCCTTAAAAATGGCATTAGGCTATTGGAATAATTTAGGGATTAAGCGTGATCGGATCATCGTCATGGAGCATAGCTACCATGGAGATACAATTGGTACTATGTCGGTGGGCGAGCGCGGTGTGTTCAACCAAGCCTATAATGCGCTGATGTTTGATGTTGACAAAATCGACTTTCCTGCCACTGGCCATGAACAAAAAACGCTCGACCAATTAGAACAATATTGCAGATCGGGCAAGGCTGCGGCTTTAATTATTGAGCCATTGCTGCTGGGGGCTGGTGGTATGTTGATATATAGTCCCGAAACATTAAAAGCAATGCGTGATATATGCACCGCGCATGATATACTCTTTATCGCCGATGAAGTGATGACGGGGTGGGGACGTACAGGGACGATGTTTGCCTTTGAACAAGCAGGCATTACACCCGACATATTATGCCTATCAAAGGGCATAACGGGCGGCAGCATCCCGCTGGCCGTTACTTTATCAAATGCAACCATTTTCGATGCGCATTATTCCACGGATCGCAGTAAATTATTTTTCCATAGCAGCAGCTATACCGCCAACCCCATTGCTTGCGCCGCCGCCAATGCCAATATAAAAATCTGGGAAAGACCAGAAACACGCGCTAATCTTGATATTTTATGCGCATGGCAAAAACAGCATCTTGATCGTATTGCGCAAATACATCATGTTCAAAATCCGCGTCAAATTGGCAGCGTCACTGCACTGGAAATTGCCGATAGCAAAGGGGCCTATATGTCTGAACTAGGCCCGAAATTATTGGCATTTTTCAAAGCTAATGATGTATTGCTGCGTCCTTTGGGCAATACTATATATGTCATGCCCCCTTATTGCATTAATGAAGAACAGCTCGGCACAATATATAGTCTCATTGCCGAGGCCATCGAGAAGTTCATCGCGTAATGATTAAATGAAATTAAGAGTTTTGATCGCCATATAGCTTTTGCCAATCTGCCAATGCTTTTTGATAGGCCTCATAGCTATCATAAAAATCGGTAAAAATAGCATCTATTTTTGGCAAGGTTGTTGCTGCATAATCTCTGAGGTCGGCCGAATTTAGAGCTGCCATCTCATCTGCATGAATTAACATAGTATTACAAAAACGCGATTTCACAGGCGGCAAAGAAAAATAATTATAGAGAGAGGTGATATGCGTATCACGCGCACGGCGCCCCGCATTACCTCTATTTTCTCTTTGGAACTTGGCCTCAATCGCTCGGTTCGCTCTATTCAATCTTGATTCATGCTTTTTGAGAAATCTATTATAATCACCAGCTAACCTTCCCCAAGCACTACCCTGACAAATAAGGGCAGACACATTGAAAGATGAGCGCACATGCCACAATGTTTCCTCTGGACCTATACCCTTATTAGGACTGCTTCGCGTTCCATCCGCATCCAATGTAGGAATGGTAAGCGAAACGGCGGCCCCCAATGGTGGTAGCGGCATTGCGGGTATTACTGGGGCAGCCGCCACAATGACAGGTGCTGGCGGCGCGGTGGGTGACACGGGCGCGTTCTGACAAGATGTTAATATTGAAAAACCCATGAGTAAGGCTATTTTTTGTGGGAGTTTCATTTCTATATTCCTAATTTATATCTTCTTTTGCGATTCTGGTACATATTACTCTTTTAAAGCTTATTGAACAATACAGGTTAATGTTTCAAATCTTGTAAGAGAATGAGTAATGCGCATAAAACTGCATAAAAAAGGCCAGCATCTCTGCCAGCCTTTTAATTAAGTTATAATATTGTTTTAATCTTGGCTGCCCAAGAAGCTGAGCAGGAATTGGAACATGTTCACAAAATCTAAATAGAGGTTCAATGCGCCCATGATGGCCGCTTTTCCGAGCATAGACGTTCCAGCCAGTTGAAAATATGTGCTTTTAATTTTTTGCGTATCATAGGCTGTTAAGCCAGCAAAAATAAGTACGCCTAGAGAGCTAATCACCCAATGCAAGGGTTCAGAACCGAGAAAGATATTGACGATGGATGCGACGATTAAGCCAACCAAACCCATGATGAGGAAAGTGCCCATACCGCTTAAATCTTTTTTGGTGGTATAACCAAATAAGCTAAGACCTATGAATGCAGCGGCTGTTGCAAAAAATGTTTGCGCAATCGATGCCCCAGAGAATATCATAAATATTTGAGACATGGATAGTCCCATCAGGACACAAAAGGCCCAGAATAATGTATGCAATGTGCTGGTTTTCATTTTATTCAGGCCAAAGCTCATCGCCAAAATCATAACCAGCGGTGAGAACATGATTATCATGCGCAGTCCGCCGCCCATATTTTGAGCAAAATCGGTTTGCGCAAATACCATAGCAACAATGCCCGTCAAAAACACACCGCTTGCCATATAATTATACACTTTGAGCATGTGCGCACGAAGGCCAGCATCAAATGCTACTTCGGCATTTTGCTGCACGCCCTCTAAGGAAGCGCGTTGCGCCGTTGAACGTGAATCAAAAGGATCTGCCAATGTAATCTCCTATAAATTTATGTGGGATAATACCCTGTCACTATAATATCGTATCAAATGCAGAATTTTTCAAGCGAAACATGATGATTTGTCGATATAATTTGCCAATCTATCGATCATAGTCTTAATATTTTCTTATAATGGCCTCGCAAGCCGCACTAACCTGCCTCCAAACTGTCTCAAAATCGGAAATGTCACCATAATAAGGATCAGCCACAGAGTCCGTCTGACCAATCTCCTCTAATAGCAATCCCAACTTAGCCCTGCTGTTGACGGGACGAATATTTTCCAAATCGCGCAAATTCTGAGCATCCATAGCATAGATAGTATCAAAACCCTCAAAATCTTCCGCGTGCACTTGCCGCGCTTTATAATGACTTATATCTACTTGCGCATATTTCATTGCCGTATCTTGACTGCGTTTATCAGGGGCTTTGCCAATATGATAAGCCGCCGTCCCCACTGAATCGACGTTTATATCAACCCCAGCTTTTTCAGCATGATAGCGCATGGCCGCCTCTGCCATTGGTGATCGGCAAATATTGCCCAAACAGACCATCAATATTGCGCGCATTATTCTTATCCTTTGTAACAAAGCAGTTTATCATTTGATATCGCTATGCTAGCCCTGTTTTCCAAGACAAAAAAGGAGAGAGTTTTGTCCGACAATGAAATTAACGCCAATAATAAGCAAATAGGCAATAATCCATCCGAGAATTTAGAAGGAAAACCCAGCGATGATAAGGGCGAAGATCAAAAAGCCACGCCTTATGCTTGGTATGGCCTATCTGTGCTTGTTATCGTTTATATGCTCAACTTCATTGATCGTAATATTATCTCAATCTTGGCAGAGGATATTAAAGCCGATTTAGGCATAAGCGATGCGCAATTAGGTTTCCTATATGGTACGGCATTTGCTGTATTTTACGCGCTATTTGGCATCCCGCTGGGTAAATTGGCCGATAATTGGCACCGCATCAGATTAATGACTATAGGATTAGTTTTATGGTCAAGCATGACGGCTTTGTCAGGTTTTGCCAAAAATTTCGCCGTCCTTAGCATTGCGCGTATTGGCGTTGGTGTTGGCGAAGCCACCGCTAGCCCAGCCGCTTATTCGCTAATATCCGACTGGTTCCCCAAACATATGCGCGGCAGAGCGCTCGCCATATATTCGTCGGGCCTCTATGTTGGCGGGGGCATATCATTATTAATAGGTAGCTTGGTCGTTGAAAATTGGAACAAGGCCTATCCTGTAAATGCCCCATTAGGATTAGCAGGCTGGCAAGCCGCATTTTTGGCAGTTGGTATCCCAGGGATATTGCTTGGAATGTGGGTCTTAAGCCTAAGAGAACCAGAGCGCGGTGCTATCGATGGATTAAAAACAAAAAAAACCGAACAACCATTTAGGGAATTTCTTCAAGAATTAATTGCTATCATTCCGCCTCTCACATTAATTGGTGCAGCGATGGCAGGGCCAAAAGCCTTTATGAAAAATATAGTGGCTGCCATAATTATCGCTCTCATTTGCTATTTATTTATCCAATTAACGGGCAGTATGTGGCAATGGATATTCATTGGAGTTGGTTATTATGCTGTATTTTCTTGGGCCACGACGCTTAAAAGCCGCGATGCACCAACATTCACTCTAATTTGGAACAACCCTGCATTTCTATGCACAATATTAGGTTATGGCTGCGTTGCCTTTCTGAGCTATTCCAGCTCATTTTGGGGAGCACCTTATGCAATGCGCGAATTAGGTGTTGACCGCGTGGATGTTGCATTATTGCTTGGCGCACCTAGCGCAGCATCTGGATTTGCAGGCGTTATTTTAGGGGGTTGGGCATCGGATTGGCTATTAAAACGTAACCCGAGCGGACGTATCTTGGTGGTTGCATTTGGATTATTGGCACCTGTTCCATTTTATATCATCACCTTCACAACCCAATCTTTGCCTTTATTCTATTTTGCAGCATTTACATCCACATTATTTGCTAGCAGCGCATTGGGGGCCGCAGCCGCGACAACTCAGGATTTGGTACTGCCCAGAATGCGCGGGACAGCTACAGCAACATTCTTTATCTCTACCACTATGGTAGGATTGGCGCTTGGGCCTTATACAGCGGGGCAAGTATCAACGGCAACGGACAGCCTATCCACGGGCATGCTATCAATCCAAACTATTGCCCCCATTGGTACAATCCTGCTCATCATTGCCTATAAAATGCTTCCCAAAGCAGAAGCCACCCGCAATGAGCGCGCACGGGCCGTTGGTGAAGATATATAGGCGCGAATATATATAGGGTAAGGTTTTTTATAACCAGATGATGGTTAAATAATTTCCATAACCATATCGCGCGATAGCATCGGCAATAATTGCATCATTGCATCGCGGGAGATGGCAACGCATCCCTCTGTTGTCCGCGAATCAACGGACTTTTCATGGTTCCATAGATGAAAAAATATCGCACTACCCTTGCCCGAAATAGGCGGATCATCATTATGCCCAAGTATCACGATAATATCATAAAGCGGATCATCACGCCGCAGCGTTTCCGCCGAATATTCATGCGGTAAAAATACGGGCCGATTATAGCATGGATCACCCACGCCATCGGACCATCCATCATTTGCGCGGCTCCATCGCCACGGCAATTGTATGTCATTAGGCACGGCCGAACGCTCTGGGTTAAACAGTACCGCGCGCAGTTGATAGCGGCCCAAAGGCGTGCAGCCATCGCCTTCGACCTTATCGGCTTCGCTACATGTCCCGCCGCGCCCAATGCAGCATGGAGTTTGGAAATCTCCAAAATGCAATATTAGATTTTTGGTATCAACGATGACTTTATCCATGAGCTATTTCCATCACCGATAAAAAATAGCTGATGGGCGTCTTTGTTGCTGGCCATTCATAGCTGATGGCCAGTGCGATCACGTTTGGTATCCAGATATTTTTCATTATGCGCATTGGGCTGCATCTGTATCGGAACGCGTTGCGTCACCACAATGCCCTGCTCTTCTAACCCTGCTACTTTTTCAGGGTTATTGGTCATTAATGCGACCTTGTCGAGCCGCAATAGTTTGAGCATTTTGGCTGCTATAGAAAAATCACGCGCATCCACCGCAAAGCCCAATCGCACATTGGCATCAACCGTGTCAAAACCTTGGTCTTGCAGTGCATAAGCCCGCAATTTGTTTATTAATCCAATCGCCCGTCCTTCTTGACGCAGATAAAGCAGCACCCCCCAATTTTGCGCCATTTGATCCAAAGCATGATGGAGCTGCGGCCCGCAATCACATTTCAGCGACCCCAACACATCACCCGTCAGACATTCGCTATGCAAACGCGTTAGAGGCGCTGTCTCATCGGGTTTACCAACAATTAATGCGACATGCTCGCTGCCATCGGCATCACTACGAAAGGCAATAATCTGCGCATCTTGATGGGCGGTAATTGGCAATTTGGCGCGCGATGCAATCTGTAAATTATCACTATTTTGATAAGCCTGAACATCGGCGCTGTTCACCATTTGCACATCTGTCTCAGCATCCACTACCACCAAAGCTGGTAATATTCCTGCAAGTCGCGCTAGCTCCATAGCAGCTTGAGTCGATTCTGGCTCTTGCAGCTCATGCGCAATAAATGGTCCCTTCATTGGATATTCTAAATCCAAAACTGGGTCCGCTATTGTCATGGCATTACGGGGGGTAATAGCCTCTCCAACCGAAATAAATACTGGCAAATCTATATCAGCCGCTGCTCTCTGATTGGTAATATTAAGCGTCGCGGCCCGTCCTGCACTTATTAACATTTTTTCGGCGCTATCATCACCATGCCATGTCTCTACCGCGCGCACATAGAGATGCCCGTCAATACATATAGGCCAGCCTCGTTTTAGCGCATCGATAGCGCGCGCCGCTTGCCGGGGGTTAGAAGAAGCACTGGAACTCAAAAATTAAACTCGCTGGTGATGGGAATATGGTCCGATGGTTTTTCCCAATCGCGGCAATATTCCGAAATATGATGCGAAACCACCTTATCAACCAGCTCTGGCGTTACCCACATGTGATCCAGTCTGCGGCCCCTATCGGAGGCAAGCCTATCTTTGGCGCGGTAACTCCACCATGTGAAAAGCCGTTCTGGATCTTCGATAAATTTGCGCCCGATATCGGTCCAATTGCCAGCGGCTTTTAATATATCCATCGTTTCGACTTCAATCGGTGTGTGGCTGACGACTTTTAGCAATTGTTTATGATTCCACACATCGCTGGGCAATGGTGCGACATTAAAATCACCGGTAACAATAGTCGGGCTTTTTAATGTTTTAGACCATTCCGTCATGCGTGCAAAGAAATCAAGTTTTTGACCAAATTTAGGATTTAACTCTCTATCGGCAACATCGCCTCCAGCAGGGATATAAACATTTTCCAACCGTACCCCGCTCGGCAGAGTCACACCAATGTGACGCGCCTCACCATTGGCTTGCCAATCAAATTTCTCAACATCCGTAAATGGAATTTTGCTCAACGTTGCTACACCATGATGCATTTTTTGGCCATTAATCGCCATATGATGATAGCCCCATTCCTCAAACTTATCTCTTGGGAACAGATCATCTGCCACTTTGGTTTCTTGTAGGCACAATATATCGGGTGCTTCTTGTTTGAGAAAATCCTCTACAATTCCAATACGCGCGCGCACCGAATTGATATTCCATGATGTTATCGTAATTTTTTTGCTCATAGAATTGGCTTAGTATGTGGATACACATTCAGCAAGTATCCGCTGGCATTATTTTTTCATGCTCAGATAAAATAGCCTCCATCTCGGGGGCATAAGAGATGGAGGCTAAATATGCGCTTAACACGCTTAGATCATAATCATAACGTCGTCAGGGAATATGAATGTGATTTTGATCTAATGTGTCATATATAATATATATTCTTGCCTCAAAATGAACAAGATTATTAGTCCATGTCATTTATCGTTAAATAAGGTCGATTAAACGTAAGACATTATTTATCAGCGTCTGCCTCTTGGTCCGCCGCGCCGTCTTGGATCGCGCCATTTAAAAGCGCTATCGCTCACAGCAGTGTTAAATTTGACATTATCAAGCTGTACCGTAGTGCGATTATTTTTCGAATCCAAAGCTACCCATCCTGCTAAGTTTAAACCCGCTGGCGCACTGGCCTGCCGATTAAAGAACATCGTAATAACCCCATATTCTGGACGCTTGGGGTCGCGCACCTCAACGCTAATCACATTTTCATTCTGTGTTGGAATAATTTTACCAAAGCGCGTTAAATCTCTGTTGGAATCCAATAATGCCGATAGGGGACTATTTTTGATCGGCCAACGCTGTACCTGATTCACTTCATAATCAATCATATTGAGCGAGTTACCGTCAGCGACAATTAACAAAGATTGGTCATTTTTATATTCAAAGCGCACCTTACCCGGACGGCGCATAATCATAGTGCCATTAACACGCTGCCCCAACCGATTGGTTTGCACAAAATTGGCCCGCATCGTTTTTACAGCCTTTAAATGTTGTGATACTTCAGCCAGTTTTTGCGCAGATGTTTTAACATTTTGCGCGTTAACAGCGTAAGGGATGGCGAGCGCTGGAATCGCTGTACATAATGATAGTGACAGCATGAACTTGCTTATTATCTTATCGGCCATTTTTAGTCCTTAATTTCTCAATATCAACAATATCATTTTAATCCTTTCACCATTGGGATTGAATATAGGCTGAACCCAATGAACAGTTTAGATATTGGTACATCCATTCTGTCGAAACTTTATCATCATAGAGGTTGTCCATTTTGATCGCGCAACACCTCTCTGCGGCCAATGTGATTGGGGGCAGAGACAATGCCTTCTTCTTCCATTCGGTCAATCAAGCGCGCTGCACTATTATATCCGATACGCATTTGGCGTTGAATCCAGCTGGTTGATGCTTTTTGGCTTTCAAATACAATCTGACAGGCCTTAATATATTGCTCATCTTCTGGATTATTGGTTTTTAACCCATCTAGTGCAAAGCCGCCATCCTCTGGTTCTTCGGTGACCGCTTGAATATAATCTGGTCTACCTTGCTCGCGCCAATAATCGGCAACGCGGCGCACTTCTTCGTCGGATACAAATGGCCCGTGAATACGGGTTAATTGCTTTCCCCCCGCCATGTAGAGCATATCACCCTTACCCAATAATTGCTCGGCGCCTTGTTCGCCCAAAATCGTCCGTGAATCGATCTTGGATGTGACATGAAAGCTAATGCGCGTGGGCAAATTGGCTTTAATAACGCCTGTAATCACATCAACCGAAGGACGCTGCGTTGCCATAATCAAATGAATACCAGCCGCGCGCGCTTTTTGTGCAAGGCGCTGAATAAGAAATTCCACCTCTTTACCCGCCGTCATCATAAGATCTGCTAGCTCATCAACCACCACCACAATTTGCGGCATCACTTCATAATCAAGGCTTTCTTCTTCATATTGCGGTTGACCTGTCATTTGATCATAACCAACTTGCACCTTTCGGCCCAATGGCTGCCCCTTGGCTTTTGCGACTCTAATCTTATCATTAAAATTCGATAAGTTACGCACCGATAATGATGACATCATGCGGTAACGTTCTTCCATCTGCTCCACGGCCCATTTAAGCGCACGCACGGCTTTTGCGGGTTCCGTTACCACGGGAGATAGCAAGTGCGGAATATCATCATAGATACTGAGCTCTAGCATTTTAGGGTCGATCATTATCAAGCGGCATTGGTCGGGGGTCATCCGATATAGCAATGATAATATCATACAGTTTAAGCCTACCGATTTGCCCGAACCCGTGGTACCCGCCACAAGCAAATGCGGCATGGGTGCCAGATCAGCGATAACAGGGTCGCCAGATATATTCTTACCCAAAATGATCGGCAACTGCCCATCCTGTCCCACAAAATCATCTGATTCCACCATCTCAGAAAGCGAAACCATTTCACGATCAGAATTAGGCAATTCAATCCCCATCACTGTACGACCTGGAATGACCGATACACGCGCCGATAATGCTGACATATTGCGTGCAATATCCTCTGCCAATTGAATAACGCGACTCGATTTTATACCAGGTGCTGGTTCAAGCTCATACATTGTTACCACAGGGCCGGGGCGCACAGCCTTTATTTCCCCCTTAACGCTGAAATCATCTAAGACGGTTTCAAGCAATCTCGCATTACGCTCTAGCGCTGCTTTATCCAATTTGGGCTTTGTTTTCTCAGCAGCAGGGTCAAGCAATTCTATCGATGGCAATGTATAATCGCTCAAAAAATCGCCCTGCCTTGCACCCGTTGAGAAGCTTGCCTTTTTGGGCGCTTGACTTGGCTCTGCAATCTCAGGGGCTGGCCGTTTATCTGCGATCACTTGCTTACGCGGCGCAGGCTGTGATTTGGTCGTTACAATATCAATGGAATTTTGTTCATCTTCTGATGTATCTTCTGTTTGCTTTCTCGCAAAAGAGAAACCCAATTTAGGGCGCTGTATAGAAGGTATAAGAATGATACGATCTTCTAATCGCAATGCACTAACCACGCTATATAATCCGCCAATAAGCGAAAATGCCAATAGTAACACCCGCGCAAGGCTCTGCCATTGTGTATCAATCAACAATATGGACTGCGTACCAAGTTTAGCGAGCAATAATGCAAAAACACCGCCCCACCCAGCAGGCAAACCAACCTTGCTCCCTTGCTGCCAAAAGGCCATAGCAAAACCAATCAATAAAATACCAATCAACGTAAAAAAAATCTGCCTGCGCCAATAGGGTTGCGCCTTATTCTTCCACATACGATGAGTAAATATAACCATCAATGGAATGAATAATATCGATGGTAGGCCAAATAATAATAAGGCACCATCAGACAAATAAGCCCCCAAAGACCCCAATAAATTATGCGAAGCATTAGAGGCTGCACTATTAAATGCATTGTCTTCGGATGCATAGCTAAGCAGAGATAATGTATAGATTATAATGAATAAACCCAGAGCAAGCGCGCCAATGAGTGTGCCACTGCGCAGCACGCTGAGCCTGATCATTTCCCGCCAATTTACCGCTGAACCATTATTGCTAGTTGATGCCATATTGGCGAATATCCTATATTATTTGCTTCAATAAAATACCTTTTGCGCTGTATTGGGACTCCGCGTCAAGAGTCTGGTGCAAATGAAGTGAGATTAACACCTCAATTAAGGCAAATATCATAAGACAATTAGCTTATATATGATATAGCCACCAATATAGTGATAAAGGTGGAGTTTGATGAATAAATCAGAGATGAATTTTGATGCCATCATAATCGGCGGCGGATTAATTGGGCTATTACAAGCACTATCTTTGGCGCAATTTGATGTGCGCTGCGCCATTATCGAACAGAGTGATATATTGGATATGCAATCTGATAATTTTGATGGCCGCACATCAGCTATTACCAGCGCTAGCATGAATATACTTAATTTGCTGAGTCTCGATCGCTCCATTTTGGGCCAAGGTGCAAACATAAAAAAAATCATAGTGCGTGATGGTAATAATGGACCTCCATTAACTTTTGATGATGGCGAAATATTAGCAACCGTCTTTGAAAATCAAAAATTGCGCAAAGCCTTATTAGACGCTGTAATCAAGCATGATAATATTGCATCTTATTTTGCAGCGCACATCATAGATCAAAATATTGATGATTATGGGGTTAATATCATATTAGACGATAGCACCAATCTACGTGCTAGTCTGTTAATCGGTGCTGATGGGCGAAGCAGTAAAGTTCGTCAATCTGCAAAAATCACGCTATCGCAATGGCAATATGACCATATTGCACTCGTTGGAGCTGTTGCCCATGATAAACCACATCATAATATTGCGCATGAGCTGTTTTTTAACGAGGGACCTCTGGCATTATTGCCCATGACATCCGTTTCAAACACGCAATATCGTTCTTCGCTGATATGGTCCATTCCGCAGAGCCAGAGTCAAGCCTATCAAAAATTATCACCCAAAATATTTTCGCATGAGCTGAATAAAAAGACCAATGGATTGTTGGGAGAAGCCAATCTAATCGCGCCGCTGATTACCTATCCACTTGGTTTTCATAGCGTGGTGCAAACAACCGCTAAACGCGTCGCCTTAATAGGGGATAGTGCGCATAGTGTTCATCCTATAGCAGGCCAGGGTTTAAACCTAGGTTTCAGGGATGTAGCAGCGCTCACCGAAACCTTGGTCGATGGCGTGCGATTGGGGCTAGAATGCGGCGATGCACAGTTGCTAGCACGCTATGAGCGTTGGCGTAGCGTTGATACACTGGCGGTTTCTATAGCTACCGATAGGATCAACCATCTCTTTGCTTTAAAGGGTAAGACCGCAAAAAGCATGAGGCGCATCGGCATGACCATGATCGATAAGTCGGACAATATAAAAACATTGTTATCACGAGAAGCACGTGGGGTTGTTGGAGGAACCCCTAAAATGCTATCAGCGACAAACCTTTGAATCATTATTTTATAAATTTTAGCCCGCATCAGCTCGATTCTGTGACTGGTACAACCCGAATTTCAACGCGCCGATTCAACGCGCGACCTTCTTCGGTCACATTGCTGGCGCGCGGCTGGCTTTCTCCAAATCCACGCGTTGCAAGGCGTGCCTGATTAACACCACGACCAGAGAGATAGACCGCTACGCTATCGGCTCTGCGTTCAGATAATTGCTGATTATAACCATCAGAACCCGTTGAATCGGTATGACCAAGTATATCGACATAGGTTTGTTCAAACTCGGCCAATGTCGTCGACACTTTATCCAATGAAGCACCAAATTGCGAATTTATGGTGGCACTATTGACATCAAAGGTAACCTCCGAGGGTAAATCCAATATAAGATTATCACCATCACGTACAACATTAATGCCGGTTCCGGCTGTTTGCTGGCGTAATTTCTTTTCTTGATTATCCATATAACGGCCAATACCAGCCCCAGCGACTGCACCAATGCCTGCACCCAATAATTTTTCGGTTCGATCATTACGACCGCCAATAAGATCACCAAGTAAATAACCGCCCAATGCACCACCAATCCCGCCAAGGGCCGTTTTAGAAATTGATTTTTTGCCCGTTTCTGGATTGGTAACACAAGCAGAGAGTGGTATTATCATTCCCATGATAGAGAGCGAAGCGATTGTATTTTTCATATTCATATATACATTCCTTCTGTAAAATATCTTCACGCTTTTATAAGCATGACACGCTATATTTGCGTTCTAAAACATGAACAGCAGATGATTAATACAGATATTCTTGTAAATTTTGCATTTTTCGATAAATCACAGAATATGAAATATATTTGGCTGCCCCTATGACAGTTTTCCCATGGCTCGACGCCGCCATAATCATGGCTCTGATAATGCTCAACGGTGTGTTTGCAATGTCCGAACTCGCCATTGTATCGGCACGTATTGCAAAATTAAATGCTATGGCCGAAGCGGGCAATAAAGGGGCGGCTATGGCAATTGAATTAGCCAAAGACCCTGGGAAATTTCTTTCTACTGTTCAAATTGGTATTACTTTAATTGGTATTGTTGCAGGCGCATATTCTGGCGCCAGCTTGGGCGGCCCAGTAGCCGAGCGGCTGGTTGCATTGGGCATGGATAAATCTCTAGCAAGCAGTTTGGGCTTTGGTTTGGTGATTGGTATCACCACCTATTTTTCATTAGTGATTGGTGAATTAGTCCCCAAACAATTTGCACTGGTTGCGCCCGAACGTCTGGCTTCTATTATGGCCATGCCGATGCGCTGGCTTTCCATTATTGCAGCTCCATTTGTATGGATATTGGATAAAAGTAGCGCGCTTATATTCCGCGCATTGGGATTACGTAGAGACAGTAGAGTCGCATTATCCGCCGAAGAATTAAAAATGATTTTTGCCGAGGCAACATCCGAAGGCATTATCGAAGAACATGAGCAAAAGGTGATAGCAGGTGTTGTGCGTTTGGCCGATCGTCCTGTACGCGAAGTTATGACACCGCGCACGGAGGTCGATTGGATCGCTGCCGAAGCATCATTAAAAGATGTTAATGATGCCCTACTCAGTTCACCGCATACCCGATTGCCCGTAGCCGAGAAAAATGTCGACAATATCATTGGCGTTGTTCAAGCCCGCGATATCATGCGCTCGCAAATCAGAGGTAGCACTACCAATATAAGAACGCTCATGCGCCGCGCTACGATTGTTCCCGATCAATTGGATGCTATGGACGCGTTGGAACAATTGCGCAGTGCCGAAGTGCCCATGCTGCTTGTGCACGACGAATATGGACATTTTGAAGGTATCGTTACCCCCAGTGATTTGCTCACCGCTATTGCTGGTGAATTTGCATCCGATCGGGACATTGGCGCTGCGCCCGAGGTCATCACCCTCAATGATGGCGCCCGTATCATATCAGGGGCTATGTCGGCTGATAATATGGCAGAGATGCTCGGCATTAGCCTAGCCGAAGATCGTGATTATGCAACCGTTGCCGGCCATGCGCTACATGTGTTGCGTCATTTACCCTCAGAAGGTGAGAAATTTGAAGACCAAGGCTGGCAATTTGAGATTATCGATATAGATGGACGCAAAATTAATAAATTGCGTATACACCCGATTGAAATAGAAAAGTCTTAAACTACATACATTAGAGATTAAAATATTATTTTTTAATTTCAGCACCCAAAGAGCCATATTTTTTCTCAAAGCCTTTGACATCGCCTTTGCTGAGTAATTTGGCTTGGTCCACCCAATTATCGCGGCTAATACGGCCTGCAAAACTGCCCAATTTAGAATCAACATCCCTAACATCAGCAGCTTTCCAATTGGCGACTTGATCAAATGTTGTAACACCAAGCGATTTGAGTAGAGCATCTAATTTTGGTCCAACGCCTTTTAACAATTGTAGATTATTGGGAATAACAATATCTGTGGCTGTCTTAGCCGCTGGTTTCTTAGCTGGCGTTTTAGGAGCTGCTTTTTTGGCTGTTGCCGTCTTTTTTGCTGTGCTAGTTGCCTTAGGAGCCGTTTTTTTGGTGGCTGGCTTTGTTTTTGTTGCCGCAGCAGCTGTTGCTTTTTTAGCCGTTGATGTGGCTTTTTTTGCAGTGCTAGTCACTTTAGGAGCCGTTTTTTTGGTACCGCTTACCGCTTTTTTAGCCGATGATGTGGCTTTTTTAGCTGTACCAGCTGTTTTTTTAGTGGCTGGTTTTGTTTTTGTTGCCGCAGCAGTTGCTTTTTTAGCCGTTGATGTAACCTTTTTTGCCGTCGATTGAGCAACATCCCCAGCTTTTCCAGTTGCCGATTGAGCTGTTGAAACCGCAGTATCTGCTGTCTTTTTCGTAACATCCACGGCGCCAGAGGCAGTTTTTGATACTGTATCTGATACAGAATCCACTAGTCCAGAAGCCATAGCGCCATGACTATCATTGCTATCTGTCGTTGGTTGTGCCCATGCCCACCAAGCAGTCAGAAATCCAATCAATAAGGCTATCGCTAACAATATCCAATTTTCTGATAAAAATTCTATCATCTCTAAGTCCCCATACTTACTATATTCTACTAAATTTATATTTTATTGCCATATTGCTTGTCATATCAATCTTAAATTCTACCACGATACCAAATAAGACTGCCTAAGAATAATCCTATCCCAAAAAACACTAGCATACCCAATAATAATTCCATTGATACAGGCATAAAATTTCTCCAACTTGTCATTCGTGTAAAAAGGTTTAACAGATATATATGTTTGTTGTTTAGTTCTCAATTATGAAATTATAAATATTGTTCGGCGGTTTTTGGCGTTTGCCGACGATGTTCTAGCATTTTCAATAGGTTTTGTGCTACCATATCCTTTTGCACGCACTCTATTCGCATCCAAACCGCGCTTTATAAGCTCATCTCTAACAGATTCAGCACGTCCTTCAGATAGTGTTTGATTTAAAGTAGGACTACCCATTAAATCTGTATGGCCTTGTACCTCTAGCTTTACGCCAACACAGGGTTGAATAGCCGCGACAATCTCATCTAATAATCCATAGCTGGATGGTGGCACGTAAAAACTACCCGAACGGAAATTAATATTTTTTCCTTCTGTTATATTATTAATATCGCTCTGGCATTTTGCTACAACGGCACGATCAGCGGGTTCAGCATTTTCTGATGATGTAGAATCATTATTTGCATCTTTAGCATTTCCTGCTCCTCCACTATCTGCATTATCGTCATCAGCTTTAGAAGCTTCATCAAGCCAGCGTACAGAGCCAACTCCAGAAATACCCTCGACTATTGATAATGCTTTATTGCGCTTATCTTCTGATATATCGCCGCTCAAGGTTACATCCCTTGTGATAGTTGGCTCGCGATTAAATTGTACTTTAACGCCTTCGATACCAGCATTGGATATTTCATATTTTGCCGTTTCCTCTAATGTGTTAACAAAAGAAGAGCCCGTAGAACCAATAAAGTGCGCTCCAAACGAGAATAGAGCCGTAACCACTGAACCAATCAAAATTTTAGTGCTATTATCCATAATTGTCCCCTCTCAAATAAGCGCCATGAGATTTTTATCAAGGCAATTGCTTATATTTTGATTCTCTCAAAGCCAGCTTAACCATAGTATTGCAAGAGTCCAGCCTGTGAAAGTAATAATGATTTTTAGCATGAAGGATTTGTCAGAAATATGGGTGTTACAGCTTATTTGTTCCGCCATAATATATAATATTATTATAGAGTGAGAACCCTACTCATATAATAATTATGAAAGCATTTAATTTATGGCTTTTGTGTATTTTGTGAGGCTGTGTTCGCTAATTTCAAAAATTC
>CALDZL010000112.1 GCA_937944295.1 uncultured Sphingorhabdus sp. | reverse complement strand
GTTGCTGAGGCGCGCCGTCAATTACCGCCAACAAAAGTATTTTTACTAGATAAGGATTTGGTCTCTGTTCCTGGGACTGAGGAAGCATTGGTAGAGGAATCGCCGCCTTATAATCGTGCTAATTCTGCCTATATCGATATTCCCGGACCGTTTGAAAAAGGACTGCCTTCGGTCTATTATATCAGTCCGCCCGATCCAAGTTGGACGCAGAAAGCGCAAGATGATTTTGTTCCGGGCAAAGCAGATTTATTGGGGACCTCGATTCATGAAATTTGGCCAGGCCATTTCTTAAACTTCTTGCACGCAAACCGCGCAGAATCTTTATTTGGCCGTTTGTTCGTTGGCTATGCCTTTGCCGAGGGTTTTGCCCATTATGGCGAAGAATTAATGATTGAAGCTGGGCTTCCCGATAGCGGCGTAATGGAAGGTTTAACCCCCGATGAAATCCGCGTTGGCCAGATTAGCAACGCCTTGCTGCGCGATTGCCGTTATCTCTCAGCGATAGGTTTGCATGCGCAAGGATGGAGCGTCGAGCGCTCTAAAAAATTCTTTATTGATGAATGCTACCAAGTAGAGGGAACAGCCATTCAGCAATCAGAGCGCGGGACCTATGATCCAGCCTATCTCAACTATACATTGGGCAAGCTGATGATTAAGAAATTACGCGAAGATTGGACAGGCGGAGATCGCAGCAAATGGAAAGCGTTTCATGATGAATTTCTTAGCTATGGCGGCCCGCATATTCCATTGGTGCGCAAAGCGATGATGAAGGAAGATGGGGCAAAGGCTGTTTTCTAAAAATATGATTTGATGAGTTTTACAAGAAAGGGGCTTATAGCCTCTTTCTTGTCACACAATCTCGATAAAACTGTCCATCACATGTTTGAGGCCCGCCTCTTCAAATTCTATCTCTAGCTTATTGCCATCAATTTGCATGATAATGCCATAGCCGAATTTTTTGTGAAAAATACGCATTCCCGATGCTACATCGGTTCGGCCTCTTTCCCCCATAGAAAAGGCGCTGGGGCTGCGGCGCTGTGCATTGGCTGCTGCGCTGCTGCGCTGAGCGCCATTATTATGTGCGCCATAATCTTTTGCTGCACTGCCCCATGATCGAGCTTTTGCGGCGCGTTCCCAACCTGGGCCGCGCCCACGATTGTCAATATGTTCCTTAACGCGGCTAATATTACCAGCCACTTGAGCAAAGGGCTGCTCGCGCTCGCTCCAACTATCGCGCCACATAGATTGTCCCGCACCCATGCTGTTTTCCGCCTCAACAGAATCTTGCGGTAATTCCTCGATAAAGCGCGAGGGAATAGAGCTGGTCCATTGGCCGTAGATGCGGCGATTGGCGGCGTGCAATATTGTACATTTCTGGCGCGCTCTGGTAATGGCAACATAGGCCAAGCGACGTTCTTCTTCGAGGCTCGCCAACCCGCCTTCATCCAATGATCTTTGCGATGGGAAAACGCCTTCTTCCCAACCCACGCAAAAGACATGATTATATTCCAATCCTTTGGCGCCGTGCATAGTCATGATGGTGATTTTATCGCCGCTTTCATTGGCATCATTGTCCATGACAAGGCTGACATGTTCCAAAAACTCACCCAATGTTTCATAATCTTCCATTGCGCGCGATAATTCAGAGAGATTTTCCAACCGTCCAGCGGCTTCGGGTGTGCGATCCGCCTGCAGCATGTCGGTATAGCCGCTTTCATCTAGCACGATGCGCACCAATTCAGCAGGGGACATTTCATTGGCCAGATCGCGCCAGCGTGCAATATTTTTGCATAGTTCCGTAAGCGAGACGTTGGCTTTACCGCGCAGTTCATCGGTGCCTATAAGCTCAATGGCTCCTTTCACCAATGGGCATTGGTGGGCGCGGGCGATAAGGTGGATTTTTTCAATCGCTTTGCTGCCTATACCGCGTTTCGGTGTGTTGACAATGCGCTCAAACGCCAAATCATCGGCGATTTGATTGATGATCCGTAAATAGGCAATGGCATCGCGAATTTCGGCGCGTTCATAGAAACGAAAACCGCCAATGATGCGATAATTTAAACCTATTTGAATGAAGCGATCCTCAAATTCGCGGGTTTGGAACTGGGCGCGCACCAAAATGGCCATATGTTCTAAACCGATACCGCGATTTTGTAATGTTTCAATCTCTTCACCGACCCTGCGGGCTTCTTCTGGGCCATCCCAAACGCCAATGATGCGTACCTTTTCACCGTCATCAATCTCGGTCCATAATGTCTTGCCTAGCCGCCCGCTATTGGCATTAATCAGGCCCGATGCTGCGGCTAAAATCTGCGGCGTAGAGCGATAATTTTGTTCAAGCTTCACTATTTTTGCGCCAGGAAAATCTTTTTCAAAGCGCAATATATTCGCCACTTCAGCCCCGCGCCAGCTATAAATGCTCTGGTCATCATCGCCTACGCAAGCAATATTTTTGCGCTTTTGCGCCAGCAGTCTGAGCCATAAATATTGCACCGCATTGGTATCTTGATATTCATCGACCATGATATATTTGAAGCGGTTTTGATATTGCTCTAATATATGGTCATGCTCGCGCAACAGGCGCAGACTATGCAGCAGTAAATCGCCGAAATCACAGGCATTAAGCGTAATTAAACGCTCCTGATATTTTTGATACATTTCACCGCCGCGTCCCTCGGCATAGGCTTCGCTCTCGCCTGCATCAATGTCTTTGGGTAAATAGCCTTTATTTTTCCACCGATCGATTAAGCTTGCGAGCTGTTTAGCGGGATAGCGTTTTTCATCCAAATTTTCGGCTTGTATAAGCTGTTTTAACAGACGCAATTGATCGTCCGTATCAATGATGGTGAAATTGCTCTCAAGTCCAATCAGCTCGGCATGACGCCGCAGCATTTTTGCGCCTATGCTGTGAAATGTGCCAAGCCATGGCATGCCTTCTACAGCTTCGCCCATCATTTGGCCAATACGTTCTTTCATCTCACGGGCGGCTTTATTGGTGAAGGTTACGGCCAATATTTCCGATGGCCAAGCTTTGCGAGTGATAATCAGATGGGCAAGCCGCGTGGTGAGGGCGGCCGTTTTACCTGTTCCAGCACCAGCCAACACTAACACAGGGCCTTCTGTGGTCATGACAGCATCGCGCTGTGGCGCATTTAAGGATTGCGTATAAGGAGGGGTGTCAATTTCAGTGGTGATGGCATTATTGTGCATATGGAACGATTAGGGAACAAATCTATCAAGGGCAAGAGCGATGTTGGACATAAAATAAAATTAATCATTCATTGTTGGACGAAATAATGATATTTTTGCTTTGCCTATGTTGCGATCTGTATCTAGCACATATCCCTTTGGCAAAGGGGTTTCCTCTCGGCCCGTTTCGACACATATCCATGCGGATGGTGCAATCCAACCAAAACGTTTGAGTTTTTCTAATGCCACAACGGCAGCCCCTGATTGATAGGGCGGATCAAGAAAAATAATGTCAAACTGGGATGGCGCTTGACCCAATGTAAGCACCGAGGATCTTTTCACCATAGCATTGGCGTTTAACGTTGCGATATTATGCTCTAATGCTCTTAGGGCAGAAGGATCTTGTTCGACAAAGGTGCAATGGGCTGCTTCGCGTGAGAGGGCTTCTAAACCAAGCGCACCTGATCCTGCGAAAAGGTCGAGTATTTGCAAATCTTCAAAGCTACCAACACGGCTGATAAGCATGGAAAATAAGGCTTCGCGGGTGCGATCAGCGGTGGGGCGCGTGGTATCGCCTTTGGGGGTTTTAAGCGTACGGGATCGCCATTGGCCAGAAATAATGCGCATAAATTACCTCGCTATATTCCCTTATGATTTAAGGTTTCGGCGGTGTTTTATAATATCTACGCGGCGCACTTCGACCACTTGACCAACGGGCAATGCGCCCAATTCATAGGGGCCATAGCGGGTGCGGATAAGGCGTGATACTTGTAATTCAAAATGTTCTAGCACGCGCCGCACTTCGCGGTTCTTTCCCTCGGTCAAGGTCATTTCTACCCATTGATTAGCCCCCGTGCGCCGTTCCAAATTGGCATCAATTTTGCCATATCTTGTGCCCTCAATTTCAATACCATCCACTAGAGACTCAAGCTGTTCTTGGGATATATCGCCAAAGGTACGGGCGCGGTAGGTACGCTCTACGCCAAATTTAGGAAGCTCCATCTCGCGCTTAAACTCGCCATCATTGGTCATCAGCAATAGACCCTCGGTGTTGAGATCAAGCCGCCCAATGGGCATGAGGCGCGGTAAATCTTT
>CALDZL010000111.1 GCA_937944295.1 uncultured Sphingorhabdus sp. | reverse complement strand
CCGCCTGGTTTGGCACGGACTTTAATATGCTTTACGTCCTTATTAGCAGACTTCCATGCAAGCGTGATACGTTCGGCATAATGGTCTGATACCCAGTTGGCCGAAAAATCGGACGGCGACATTAATTCTAATGTTCCTGTCAAAGAACAAAAATCGCCCAATTGAATGGACCGAATCCATTGGCCATAGACATGCGCACCAAAATCACGGCGCAAACCAGATGTAATAAATTGCCAATCTTCTTCTAGGCGGGTTTTCATGACAGTATCGCTGCCTGCATGGTGAGAAGATGAATCATTATTCGCATCCTTTGAATGGTCCATTGCATTATCATCTGTATCAAGATGAGCAGCAGATGCCTGTTGCCGAATAATATCTGATTTATCTTCCATTCGCACCCTCCCAATATAGTATTACGCTTCTAAAATATTATCATTTCAGGCTTCTGTTTGTCCCAGCATAAAGCCACAAGAAACCCAAATGTTTTAGGAGGAGATATAGATTCATCTTGCCACAAAATGACATAAAAAAACATCTATCGAAAAGCAGCTAAGCTGTTTCAACTTCACCCCTAAATACAATATTTTTACGAAAACGTTGTTACCGTTTCATTTTTTGTTAACACTCTTAAAGCTTGGTTTTAAGATTCCTTCAAGAGCTGAAGTGTAAAAAAAATGAAATATTCATGTTGACTCAACTCAAGTCCAGCTTTTGCGTTATAATATATATAAAATATTGTTATATATAATTTATTATAAAATATATCTTAATTATATGATCCGAATCGGCAGAAAAGCTAGACTCTAATATTTGCATATTTTTACAAAAATGTTTCCCCCGCAAAAACTATATAGCTAATAATGAAACTAGCTCAGACATTAAATATTCAGCGAATTGAGTTATATATATGAAAGCATTGAAAAACCCGCCACAATCACTGTAACGGGTCATAAAATTACGCAATCTATGAAACGAATCACATCTTCGTAAACTTTCAATATAAAATTTAAAGCGCAGCCACTTTTTTGTTGAGGCGACTTAATTTGCGTGACGCCATGTTACGATTCATCACACCTTTGGCAACGCCGCGATCCAATTCTGGTTGCATCGCTAATAAAGCTGTATTTGCTACTTTTTTATCGCCAGCTTCAATAGCACTCTCAACAGCCTTAATAAAGCTGCGGACACGGCTTAGACGGTTACGATTTACTTCGGTGCGACGTCCATTACGACGGATACGTTTTTTAGCTTGCGGCGTATTGGCCATTACAAAACCTCTAATTCAAATGATGATATTGAGATGAATCATTGAAGATTCTTCTCTGTAAGCGCTCGCCATTACCGAGTGAAAGCCAAAGCGTCAATGAAAAAGCAATGGTATTGCTGATAATCTTACCAAAATTGCTATTTCTGACATTTGGGACAATAAAAAGTCGATCGTCCCCCATCAATCCGCCGCTTGATAACATGGCCCGCCTCGCACATCTCTCCTTCACGGCCATAAACCAGCCATTGTTTGGAAAAATACCCAAGCTCGCCATCAGGCGCAGCAAAGTCACGTAAAGTAGAACCTCCTGCTTCAATCGCACTGGCCAAAACTGCTTTCACCGATTGCACCAGAGGTTCCAGCCTTGCTTTGGATATACTCCCAGCCTTTGTTTGCGGCAGGATGCGCGCCATGTGCAGCGCCTCGCAAACATATATATTGCCCAAACCCGCGACAACACGCTGGTCCAACAAAGCCGTTTTAATGAGGGAAGTTTTGCCTTTTAAGGCTACTTTAAGCTGCGGTACATTAAAATCATCGCTTAGGGGTTCTGGCCCCATCGTTGTAAAAGCTTTATATTCTGACACTTCATCAGCAGCCATAATATCCAGTGAACCGAAACGGCGCGGATCATTCAGCGCGGCAATACGGCCGTTTTCGGTTTCCAAAATAAAATGGTCATGCTTTTCGATTATATCGGGATCAATCCGCCAACGCCCTGACATGCCTAGATGGAATATCAATATATCATCACGATCCGTATAGATAAGCCCATATTTGGCACGGCGACTGAGACCTGTGATTTTGGCACCCGTCATGCGTTGCCGTAAGTCCACTGGGATCGGCCAACGCAAATTTTCACGGCGTGGTTCTGCGCGAATAATCGTCTGTCCATCGATCACTTGCCGAAGCCCCGCTACGGTGGTTTCAACCTCTGGCAATTCAGGCATAGATATATATCCTCTTCATCATCCTATGCTAGGATGATCAGCACGCAAATAACAGGTAAATTATCGAAACTATAAAGTTTAATTTGCCGCACCGCCGATCAATCGCTAAAGCCAAGCACATACACATCATCATATATTAGAAAGCCGAACATGAGTGAAAAAGTTTCCTTTGGTTATGAAGATATTGAGGCTTCCGACAAAAAAGAACGGGTCGGTAAATTATTCAGCGATGTCGCAGCCAATTATGATGTAATGAATGATGCCATGACGGGCGGCACGCATAGGCTTTGGAAAAACCAATTTGTCCGCCGCGTAAACCCTAAATCTGGTGAAGATATTTTGGATGTCGCTGGCGGCACAGGCGATATTGCATTTCGGATGCTGTCATCGGGTGCCAATATCACTATATCTGATATCAATCCTGATATGTTGGAAGTGGGCATGCAGCGTGCCATAAAAAAAGGCTATGACGGTTTGGTGTGGAGCGAACAAAATGCCGAAGAGTTAAATTTTCCCGATCACCATTTTGATGCTTATACCATTGTCTTTGGCATAAGAAACGTCACCTATATCGACAGGGCCTTGGCCGAGGCGCACCGCGTGCTGCGTTATGGCGGGCGCTTTTTTTGTATGGAATTTTCGCAAACTGAGTGGCCTATATTCGACAGAGTTTATGAACAATATTCGCACAAAATATTACCGCAAATCGGCAAAATAATCTCCAATGACGAAGCCAGCTATCGTTATTTGGCTGAATCTATCGATCGCTTCCCCGATATGCAAAGCTTTGAGACCATGATTAAGGCGGCAGGTTTTACCCAAACCAAGGTCGAGCCTATCATGGGCGGATTGGTGGCCATACATAGCGGATGGAAAACATAAATTGACCCGCCCTACCACCCATATTTTTCGCTTGCTCAAATGGGGCCGTATCTTGGCCAAGCATGGGGCCTTGCGCGCTTTAGAGGCTGACCGCAATACACCGCGCCCCGTAAAACGCCTATTTCGCGTTGCGCGCATTGGCACATTTCAGCCCAAAGAACCCGATTATGCAGCGGCGTTTCGAGCCATTGGTCCCGCTGCGATTAAACTGGGCCAGACGCTGGCTACCCGTCCTGATATTGTTGGCGAAGGGCCCGTACAAAATCTATTGATGCTGCAAGATGATTTGCCGCCTGCTGATTTCGATGCAATTTACAATGAAATTGATACCAGCCTCAACAAAAGTGCTGATGAATTATTCGCATCGATCGATCCAAATCCCGTGGGCGCCGCATCAATAGCTCAAGTGCATCGTGCTATTACAAGCGACGGTAAGGATGTTGCCGTTAAAATATTGCGCCCTGGCATAAGAGAACAATTTGCCCGCGACATTGAAACCTATGAATGGGCCGCAGCGCACCTCGAAGCCCTAGGTGGTGAAGCCAAGCGCCTGCGCCCTGCACTGGTGATTGCAAACCTGAAACGCTGGACCCTGCGAGAGCTTGACCTGCGCCGCGAGGCTGCCAATGCATCCGAGCTACATGATGCAATGGAAGCAGTCGGCAATTATCATATCCCAGCGATTGATTGGGACAGAACTTCGGGCCGCGTCATGACACTCGAATGGGTCGATGGCATTAAAATATCACAAACAGATTCCTTAAAAGCCGCTGGCCATAACCTAGAAGAATTGGCCAAAACATTGGTGCTGACATTTTTGCGCCAAGCCATATCCGAGGGCTTTTTCCATGCCGATATGCACCAAGGCAATTTATTCGTAAATGCTGATGGCAGCATCACCGCCATTGATTTTGGTATTATGGGCCGCATCAATAAAAAGGCACGCTATTGGCTCGCCGAAATCCTCTATGGTCTCACTACGGGCAATTATAAGCGCGTGGCCGAAATTCATTTTGAAGCGCAATATGTGCCCAGCTATCATAATGTCGATGA
>CALDZL010000110.1 GCA_937944295.1 uncultured Sphingorhabdus sp. | reverse complement strand
AATTTGGGCGACAGCGAAAGCGTAGAAGCGCTCATTCCCTCAGCCATAGAAGCTATGGGTAAAATTGATATTCTTATTAATAATGCGGGTATTACACGCGATAATTTGGCGATGCGGATGAAGGATGAAGAATGGGATGATGTCATGCGTATCAATCTTGAGTCTAATTTTAGACTGTGCCGAGCCGCAGCCAGACCAATGATGAAGGCACGTTTTGGCCGTATTATATCTGTCACCAGTGTTGTCGGAACAACGGGTAATCCTGGTCAAGCAAATTATGCTGCATCAAAGGCAGGTGTAGTTGGCATGTCAAAAGCGCTGGCACAGGAATTAGCAAGCCGCGGTATTACCGTTAATTGTATCGCCCCTGGCTTTATTGCGACGCCAATGACCGATGTTTTGCCTGATACGCAAAAAGAAGCATTAAATGCTAAGATTCCCTTAGGGAAAATGGGAAATGGTACTGATATTGGTGCTGCTTGCGCTTATTTAGCAAGTAGAGAGGCTGGATATGTAACGGGACAGACTCTGCATGTGAATGGCGGCATGGCAATGATTTGATCATAGCATGTTGTTATGTAGAGATAATTATTGATTATCTTGTAATAAATTAATTGCTGCTTATCTAAAAAAAGCTATCCCCCTCTTGCAAGCATCGCCGCTTGGCATTAGGGCAAGTTTTGAAACTTTAACCATAGCCAAATAAAGGGGCATATAAATGAGTGATACTGCTGACCGCGTACAAAAGATCGTTGTTGAGCATCTGGGCGTAGAAGCCGATAAAGTAACTGTTGAAAGCAGCTTTATTGACGACCTTGGTGCAGATAGCCTCGATATTGTTGAATTGGTAATGGCATTTGAAGAAGAATTTGATACCGAAATTCCTGATGATGCAGCTGAGAAAATTGCAACGATCAAAGATGCAATTGATTTTATCTCCTCAAATTCATAATATTAACATGTTGAGTTAAACCTCGCATGATAGATATAAGAATATAGACGGCTTCTCTCTCCAGACTATCTGGAATGATAGAGAGGCCGTTTTAATATGTATGTGATACATCCTTAGATTGATTTGTCATATAGACATAAGATATATAATATTGCATTTACTAAATTGGTACAGCCCATCGGCTAAAAGGAGTGTTTTTAATGAATCAACCAGCTCGTAGGGTCGTTATCACTGGCCTTGGACTTGTTACCCCGCTGGGCGGAGATGTTGAAACCAGTTGGAAAAATATTTTGGCCTCAAAATCAGGGGCTGGACGTATCACCAAATTTGATACCGAAGGACAAAAATGTCATATCGCTTGTGAGGTGAAACCTGCTGACCATGAATATGGTTTTGACCCTGTGAAGCGTGTCGATCATAAAGTGCAGCGCCAAGTGGATCCCTTCATCGTCTTTGGCATTGATGCGGCTGGGCAAGCATTGGAAGATGCAGGCCTAACTGAAATGAGCGAACAGGAACGCTACCGTGCTGGCTGTTCAATTGGTGCTGGTATTGGCGGTCTTCCAGGCATTGAGAGCGAATCCTTGGTGCTCGCTAATCGCGGACCTGGGCGCGTTAGTCCGCATTTTGTGCATGGGCGTCTGATTAATCTTATATCAGGTCAAGTTAGCATTAAATATGGCCTCATGGGTCCTAATCATGCAGTGGTTACAGCCTGTTCTACTGGGGCGCATTCTATTGGTGATGCGGCGCGGATGATCCGTGATGATGATGCTGATATTATGTTGGCTGGTGGCGCAGAAAGCACTATATGTCCCATCGGAATTGCTGGTTTTGCGCAAGCAAAAGCCCTCAATATGTCAAGCAATGATGAACCAGAAAAAGCCTCACGCCCCTATGACCGTGACCGCGCAGGATTTGTGATGGGTGAAGGCGCTGGCGTTGTTGTTCTCGAGGAATATGAGCATGCAAAAGCACGCGGGGCAAAAATATATGCTGAACTGGTGGGCTATGGTCTCTCTGGTGATGCACATCATGTGACAGCGCCGCACCCTGAGGGTAGCGGTGCTTATCGTTCAATGAATATGGCGCTGAAAAAATCGGGTCTAAACACCGCCGATATTGATTATGTCAATGCGCATGGAACATCGACTATGGCGGATACAATTGAACTGGCATCGGTTAAACAATTGTTTGGGGATGATATTGCTAATATCTCCATGAGCTCAACCAAATCAGCAATAGGCCATTTGCTGGGTGGAGCAGGGGCTGTGGAGGCTATTTTCTGCATATTGGCTATTCGGGATCAAATTGTCCCGCCGACGCTCAATCTCGACAATCCTGATGATGGTTGCGAAGGTGTTGATTTGGTTCCGCATACTGCAAGAAAACGCGAAGTTCGGGCTGTTCTCAATAATAGCTTTGGTTTCGGAGGGACAAATGCCAGCCTCATTATGAAAGCACTCTAAACCAATGCGTAAAATTGGCTGTTTCATAATTTTTGCGGTTCTGGTGCTAATTGCTCTGACAGCTAGCAATTTTATATATGGTTGGTATGCCATAGGTCCTTCGGATAGAGAGCTCGTCATTGAGATAAGGCAGGGTTCGACGCTTAAAGATGCTGCAAAAGCACTTGAGGCAGGCAATGTTGTGAAATCGGCTGATGCTTTTTACCAGCGTGCTAGGCTATTTGGGGGCAGTACAACGATAAAAGCAGGTGAATTTGTCATTCCTGCTTATTCCAGCAATTCCTCTGTTATGTCGATCTTACAAGGTGGTAAATCGAGGCAGCGTTTTATTACAATACCAGAAGGATTTGCATCCATTCAAGTGTATGAACGTTTGTTGGCTAATGATATATTGACGGGCGATATAGAAGTTCCGCGAGAGGGTAGTGTTTTACCAGATAGCTATAGTTTTGAAAAAGGCGAAACTCGTGCCGCCGTATTGGCGCGTATGACGGATGCTATGGACGAGGCTTTAACGGAAGCATGGGCCAATAAGTCTGCAAATACTGTTGTTAAATCTGCTGAAGAAGCTGTTATATTAGCATCTATCATTGAAAAAGAGACTAAATTATTTGAAGAATATCCAATTGTTGCCTCGGTTTATAGCAATCGCATTAAAAAGGGAATGATGCTGCAAGCAGATCCTACATTCATTTACCCTATTACAAGAGGCAAGCCTCTAGGTCGAAAGGTGAGAAGGTCCGATATTTCTGCGATCAACGAATATAACACATATACGATGGTGGGATTGCCTATTGGTCCGATTACTAATCCGAGTAAAGCCGCTATAGAAGCTGCTCTTAATCCTGATAAAACTGATTTTCTATTTTTTGTCGCGGATGGTAAAGAAGGGCATGATTTCAGTAAGACATATGAGGAGCATCAGCAGAAAGTAGCCAAATGGTATAGTATAAGATATCAAAATGAATGAATATTTATGACTATATTACGATCAGAGCCTATTATCATAACAGCCATGATGGGGCCAGAAGACCAGAGCTTTTTTAATAAATTGCGTAGGCAATATTTTCCGCCTGAACGCAATTATCTGGATGCGCATATTACATTATTTCACCATTTACCACCTGCGCATTGGCCCGAAATCAAGCGCCACATTATAGCACTTACAAAAGAATATGAAGCACCTCTAGCCCGTGTAGATCGCATGCTTAATTTGGGTCGAGGTGTAGCATTTCGTATCGATAGTCCTGAGTTGTTGGCCGTACGCTCCATGGTAGCAGAAAATTTTGCAAGCTTGTTAGTACCGCAAGATCAATCAAAACCGAGATTGCATATAACCATACAAAATAAGGTGAAGCCCAATGCTGCAAAGTTATTATTTGATGCACTTGACGCAGATTTTGAAACCTTTTCATTATCAATAATAGGTCTCTCCGCTTACTACTATATGGGCGGTCCTTGGGAAAAAATAGGTCATTGGTATTTCCAACAATAAATAATAATCTATTTTCAACATGCTGTATTGACCCGCAAACAATAGCCGCTTATAGCGCCCTTTCTAAATTTTACAGTTTATAATTAGCTTAATGACTGATTATATTGGCGGAGTAGCTCAGGTGGTTAGAGCACGGGAATCATAATCCCGGTGTCGGGGGTTCAAGTCCCTCCTCCGCTACCAAACATTATTTATTTCTGTTAAAGTGAATTTTACGAAATGTGAAACTATTCATGTTTGGATATTTTGTGAAAATAAGAATTGTCATATACAACAAACACATAGTTGAAATTCAGACAGTTACTATGGTAATAATATCACATTAATGAATAAGTTAAATTTTTTAACCCTTTCAATTGCCTATCCCAGCAAATATTGTTAATGGCGTGTTGAATCTAATATTTTACAAGATTAGATCTGATAGAAAGTCTAGCGCTTTGAGGGAAGTTCTAGAATTTGTTAAAAGTTTAGTAAGGGGAAATTTAATGACTTCAAGTACAAGTAAATTGCGTCTATTATCCAGCAGTGCTGCAGCAGTTGCTATTGCAACAGTATTGGCATCTGTTCCAGCACAGGCCATCGTTCCAAATGAGAATACTAACTCGGAAAATATTGTTGATACTGCAGGCGGAGTAAATGGTATTGGGCAGTTTTTCCGTAACGATGGTTCAACATGTACAGGTTCCCTTATTAACCCTCGCACAGTTTTGTTCGCAGCTCACTGTGTAAATGACAGACCAGAGTCAGATTTTGGTCCAACCATTCAATCTGCATTTTCTTTCAATGTAGATGCCCTACCAGGCCTTCAAAATTGGTTCGCAAATGGTTTTACAACCAATGCATCTCAATTTGTTTATAATATTTCGCAAATTCAATATGACCCAAGGTCATTAGCGAATCCTGCTGCTCTAGGTTTTATCGAAGCTGATATTGCTCTTGCAACCTTGGATACGCCAGCGGCCGATATACCAACGTGGGCTTTGCTATTTTCTGTTTTACCTGATCCTGGTGCCATCGATCCAGTTAATGGTACAGGTTATCATGTTAATATATCTGGTTTTGGAGCAACTGGTACTGCGCTGACTGGTGCTGATGCTGGTTCGGATTTCCGTCGCCGCGCTGCAGAAAATATTCTTGGGGCCTTCACTTCCCAAGATGATCGCAATAATGTTCTCTTTGGCGGCTCTGCTGGTAACTTACCGCAAAATCTATATTCTATCGATTTTGATAGCCAAGACCGTGCTCCTTTTGCAGACTTTAACTTGTTCAGAGATGATGCTTTGCCCAATGAAGGCACTACAGCATCTGGAGACTCTGGTGGTCCATTGATTCTTGATGCTGCCAATAATGATATTACTGATGAGGATTTGCTGATTGGTACATTATCAGGGGGATCTCGTTTCTTTGGAGCGCAGCCATTTAGCGCTTTAGGTACACAAAGTTTTTATCAACCTATATTTCTCTTTTGGGAATATATAGCTGAAGCAAACCCTTATCGTTATGTTGGTACAGTAGCAGGCGATGGTGACTGGGAAGATGCAAGCCATTGGACTAGCTTGCTTGACCCTAATTATCGTATCATTGATGCAAATGGTAATGTGGTTAATGGTATACCCACCACACGTGAAGAAGGTGTTAATGGTACGGAAGGTGATTTTGGTTCCGTTTGTGTTGAATTTGGGACTGCCACAGATGCTTGTACGGATCTTGCCACTGGCGTAGTAACATCAACTGCACCTACAGCCACAACCTCTAACAATACTGGCAGCGAAGATGCGTCCGATAATGTAACGGAAGTCTTTTTCGATACTGTTGGTCGAGTTGATGTTGGCATCGTGGCTGGTACTGTAGATATTGGCTATGATAAAGCGTCCGAAGCTGAAACGACCTCTGCGGGTGCAACATCCGAGAGTGTCTCTGATACCAGTGAAGTTGAAACGGCTTCGGTGGGCGTAACATCCGAGAGCGTTTCTGACACCAACGAAGGTGAAGTTGTAACGACTTCAGTGGGCGCAACGTCTGAAGGCGTATCGGAAACAAGCGAAAGAGCAATTGTAACGACGTCAGTGGGGACAACATCTCAACCCTTGATTGAATTTGCTATCGATCAAGCGCAAAGCGAGGATAATGATCCAACAGTTGAATTTGCTGATGATCAAGCCCAAAGTGAGGATAATGATCCAGCAGTCGAATTCGCTGTTGATCAAGCGCAAGACGAAGATTCTGATGAGACTTCGACGCAAGATGGTGAAGTTGAATCGGAAGCTGAAACTGACGAGAGTGCACCGTTAGAGGTTGGTGGAACTGCAGCCGCAGCCTTGCCTCCTCCAACCATTGAGAATGGATTGCCAGGTGCAACAAATTTTGTCGCCAACAATGTAGATGCTGATGTTGCAAATGGTATATCAGGCCGTTTCTTTGATGTCACTCTGTCTAATGCTGGTACAACTACACTGAGTAGCGTAGTGGAAGTTGATAATCTTGCTGTTACTGGTACTGCTGGATTGAATGTGGCTGGAGCGGGTGATCTTACAAGCTTACTTGGCGTCAATCAAACGGGCGGATCAATCAATGTAGACGGTAGGTTGGACAGCCGTGGCGATTACACTATCTTCACTGGCGTACTGAGCGGCACTGGTACTGTTGTAGCTCCGTTCATTACCAGTATTGCGGGTACTATATCACCAGGTGGCTTAGGCACTATTGGAACTTTGAATGTAGAAGGTAATTTGGTACTTTCTTCTGGTAGCACTTATGAACTTGATATTGATGCTGCAGGAAATTCAGACTTAATTACAGTAACGGACCCCTCTGGTGCTGGTCAATCTGGTGTCGCCAGCGTTGGTGGTAATGTTGTTATCAATCAATTGACCAATTTCTTGATCAACGATGGTGATACATATACGATTCTGACGGCTGATACTTCTGTTGATGGAGAGTTTACGTCGAATACATTTGCAAATTCTGCTGTTATAAACCCTACTTTTATAGTGTCTGACAATGGAGCGGGCGAGCAAGTTGATCTAATATTTGAAGTCAGTGATTATTCTGATGTTGTTGATACAACATCTGGTGTACAAGGCGCATATGCTGCATTGCTTGATGGCAATCGTGGCGCTGGGTTATCTACTTTTGGGGATATTTTTGGATTTACCGAACTAGCGAATGCCGAAGCTTTGGGTGCTACTTTAGAGAGTCTTGCACCCTTTACAGAGACTACGCAAATAACGACTGGTGAGTTGATACTGAATAGTGTGCTTGCTTTTAACAGAACTAGATTGACAAATGCATTTAGCGGAAAACGTGGCGGTACCGTTGCGTTAAACACAAATGCTCAACAACTAGCTTCTGCAGTTAACTTTGGCTCAGTGCAAAAATATGCAAGTCAGGAGAATGTAGCAACACAAGGTATAGACGAAGGCCAAAAAGCCGCTGGCTTGAACAATAATTTTGCATTATTCTTCACGGGCGGAATTTTAAACGGTCAAGGTGCTGCAATGCCAAGTACATTGAGCACTATATCAGATGATATTGATGGTTACTTCTTTGCTGGTGGCTTGGAATATCTACCAGGAAATAATTCAGTATTTGGTATCTCTGTTAATTATTCAGATGTTGACGGTATTGTTGGTGCTCCAACTGCTTCGCAAACAACAACTGGCGAATTAATCCATGGTTCTCTTTATGGGGCTGTTCAATCAAACAGTGGTCTAGTATTTGACGGTCAAATTGGTTTTGGTAGTTATGAGACTTCATCACTACGGAATGTCTCTATTGGTGCTACTGCATCAACCTTGACAACCGAAGATACAAGCTTTGTATTTACCGCTGAAGCAGGGGCATCAAAAGTCTTTGCATTATCGAATGCTAACTTAACTCCGAGAATATCTCTAAATTATGCAACGATTAGTTTTGGAGACGTTGCAGAAACTGGTGGTCAGGCCGCTCTGCAAATTCAGCGCGATTCGTTCAACAGTTTCCAAATCAGGGGAGGTACAACACTTAACCTAAACCGTGATAAGCCTTTCCGTCCTTGGGTGCGTGCTGATTATGTTCATGACTTCTCTGATCGTGACAACAGCTTTGGAGCTAATTTTGTTGGCGGCACTGGCGGCTTTGCAGCATTTGCACTTGCAGAAGATGATAGTGATTGGGTTGAAGCAGCTGTCGGTTTTGACATAGAATTAGAAGGTTTGGTCTTTGGCTTCTCTGCTGAGACAACCATAGGACGTGATGATTTCCAAAATCAATCATATCAAGGTTCAGTTACTTTTAAATTCTAATGCAATATTAATGATGAAAGGGCGCTTCATGAAGCGCCCTTTTTTTGTCTAAATTACTTTTCAGAGATTATTTTGGGTTCATTGATATTGCTAATCTATCATAGAGCCATGTCTTTGCTTCTTTGTCAGAAAAGCTATGAGATGCACTATTTAGTTCAAGAATTACTATCTTTGAATTGTTGCGGACTTCTCTATAATCCGTGCTATTATAAACTGCTGTAAACGCCATGCCAGTGCTGTCTTTGTTGGATATTAGAATATCAACCGAGACTTGCGTGACAGATAGTATATGCTGTAACTTTTTTGCTAAATTACTAAGTTCTTCTCTTTTAGAAGCACTCAATAGGCCCTTAATAAATTTGCTTATATCGATTTTACCTGAAAATAGCTCAATGATGCTGCGCGGATTTTTTAGTCTTGCCCAATACCGAGCTCTTATTGCAGCGGCGCTGGGCATTGAATTTTTATTATTCTCGATACTAATATCCGCTGCATCATTTTTTTTTGGATCATGAGTCCACGGGTTAGCGAGGATTAGAGAGGTAATGTCCAATTTGTCCAAGTTTAATAGCAATGCACTTGCGGCATCACAATTTCCAAAAGCTCTAATTTGAGCGTGCTGCCCTATCCGATTACGCAGATATAGCAGGGCAGAGACAATATCATCTTCGCTATCTTGATAACCTCTATTTTCACCCTCACTATCGCCTATACCGCGCCGATCAAAGCGCAAAACATAATGGCCTTGATTGCATATATATTGTGCTAATTCTGATTGACTATTATGCGAGCCAGAACGAATTTCATTGCCTCCACTCACAATCAGAAGTGCAGAACGACTGTTTCTATCTTCTGGAATGTCAAGGGATGCAAAAATTTTATCGTCATCAATATGCCATGAAACCTGTTCTCTCATATATGGCACCATTTGAGCAATGATTGGCTGATTGATTGTCCTAATATCTTATCATATTCTGGTTCAGAACGTAGCCATAGAGGTGAGCCATCTATATCTTGATTTACTGTGAGCTCTGAAATATTATCATCAATATGAGGCATTGCAGCGTTCAATTGGTTGAACAATTGCGCGCTAATTTCATATCCTGCCAATTCGATACCATCGTGCTGAGCTTGATCGTGCAATTTCTCTAAAGTTATATTTTGACCGGCTTCTCTTAGAGATATGACTTTGCTACGCATCATGGTTTTGATCAACTTAGCGCCATTTACTCTGTTCAACCGCCAAGTTGGTAGTCCCAGATCATCAATTAATGCGCCGCCTCGAAATGATGCGATGTGGCTTATTTCTCTTTTATCCATGCTGGCCTTAACAGCCGCTTTCCAATCCTCTAAACTTTGTTGATTGAGCGGGGACAGACTCTCATGACAGCCCGGAAGGTCGGGCATAGAGCATTGAACTTTATGTTCAGAAAGTGAGCGCATAACCTCTGTCAGAGTTCGGCGCATTTTGTTCATCTCTGCAAATAAGGGAGCGATAATTAGGATATGAAAATCTATACCATCAGCGGGATATGATGAAATTATACACTCTTCATTTCCAGCATATATATAACTGTTATATAACAGCCTAACACTCACTGGCTAGCCTTTGCCTCTGCAAAAGCTGTTAAACTGCCCAATGTTTCAAATAACTCTGCATCAACATCATCATCATCTATCATAATATTAAGGCTTTCTTCCATCTCTGTTAAGAGGCCTGCCACTGCCATAGAGTCTAATTCAGGAATGGCTCCAAACAATTCACTATCAGAATCGAGTTCATCCACCTGTGATTGTGACAATCCTAATATATCTCTTAAAATAGATTTTATTCTATTTTCCATATGGTGATCGCTGTGGGAAATATTAGACGACACTGTTTTTCCTATTATATTATTCATTACAATCTCATGGCCTCATTTTCTCCTCTTCGCAAGCCTCAGGAGGTAATGTTTTACGATATAAGGCCAAGATAATGGTATATTAGGATGAAAAAAATCTAGTCTATACCGTATGCGAACCTCTTCCATCCAGTCGGCCTTATATTTATCATCACCAGTCCCAAAATCGATTAAATTGACATGATCTACATCGATTACATGTTGAAATAAGCCTGCACTGAGTAATGTCCCTGGGGATGCATTTATATAGCTCTCATCGTGCGCTAACTTATGAATCAAGGCCATATCATTTTCAACAGTCCAAAATTGTGCTGCAACGCAAATTCCATCAATATAGGCTAAACCAAGCCGCATTGCACCAGCCTCTGCCTCTTGTTTTGCCAATTCTCGTAAAAATTCAGGATTGCCCTCTCCTGTTTTCCAGCTTTTTGCATATACGCGCTCATAATCATCCCAACTCTCGGGATTAAAATCCTTTTCAATCCGAATAGAAACGATATTTTTTTTGGCTTTACGTTTGACCGTATTGCGTAATTGCCCTGGTCTGGAGCGCCAATAATCATCAAATGTTCGTCCATTCAGGTGCAATATATGATTTACATCAGCTTTTTCTCTAATAGCTATCCATCCAGATTGTTTGAATGCATAAGTTAATAGTCTTACTTCATCTTCTTCATTGGGAAGAGGATATAATGTTATCCTATAGGCTGATTTTTTCGCTAATGCTGCAATATTACGTAATAATGATAATTTGGTAACTTCGTCATAATTACCGCAAAATATTGGGCGCCATGTAAAATTATACCAATTAGCTAGAGATTCAAGGTGACGATATTTTTTTATCATAGTAGGAAACCATGCTATATCATCGTCGATAGATGCTGATAGAATTGCCAACTCTCTATCATTAAGGGCGTAACGCTTTAAATTGTCTAACCAGTCCAACCTATCAAAAAGATTTTTCTGTGCATCACGGTCAAGTGCTCCTTTTGCAGCAAGTTGCACAGAGAGAAAATTATCGTGATATTCACTTTTTTCGGCCATAAGACCAATTCCTTATTGTATAGACTTGTTATTGCTTGATATGACTACAAAAATCAAATCATACCCCATTGATCATCTTACCTTATATGGGAAAGATGATAATAGCGCTCTTATTATTAAGAATCATGTTTATACCTATAAAATGTTAAATCTCCGTATCGCAGCCCTTGCATTTTGGCTGCAAGAGGAGGGCTTGCAATCAGGAGAGCGTGTCGCTGCATGGATGGGTAAGGGACTATTGGCATCAATAATGCCTCTGGCCTCTGCACGCGCAGGTCTAATCTATGTCCCAATTAATCCGTTGTTAAAAGCACAGCAGGTTGAATATATAATGGAAGACAGTGGTGCTAAGTTTTTGATAGCCAATAAAGCGCGTCTTAAAACTATCAGCCATATCAGTGATGAGTTTTCATATAAAGATGAAGAGAGTATTTTAGCATCTGTTGAAGATATACTTAATTCTCAATTGGTTAATCTATTGCCACCTAGTGGCTGTGATGTCGATGATCTAGCGGCTATTTTATATACTTCTGGTTCTACAGGTAAACCAAAAGGGGTGATGCTGAGTCATAAAAATTTATGGCTTGGAGCGGTGTCAGTGTCGCAATATCTTAATCTTCGTGAGGACGACCGCACATTAGCAGTATTGCCATTGAGTTTTGATTATGGGCAAAGTCAATTATTTTCAACATGGTTTGCAGGGGCTACGGTCATTCCATTGGATTATCTTACACCAAAAGATGTTGTTAAATCCTGTTTAAAGCATAAAATTACTATTTTAGCTGCTGTTCCACCTTTATGGGTGCAATTATGCGAATATGATTGGGGTGATGCTGCTTTGAGCATAAGATGCATCACGAATAGCGGGGGTGCATTAACGCAGGCATTAGTAAATAGTTTAAGCGTGATTTTCAGAGATGCTGATATATATGCCATGTATGGACTGACCGAAGCATTCCGTTCAACATATTTAGCACCTAATTTAATTGAGCATAATCCGTTATCCATGGGTAGGGCTATCCCATTTGCAGAAATTATGGTTGTGAATGTAGATGGTTTAAAAACAGAACCTAATGAGCATGGAGAATTGGTGCATGCGGGGCCACTTGTAGCTAGAGGATATTGGCAGGATCCAGAGCGAAGCGCAGCACGTTTTAAGCCAGCCCCTCATTTCTCAAAATATGCGGATTGTGATGGTTATGAGAATATAGCAGTTTGGTCTGGTGATACTGTTTATAGAGATAAAGATGGTTTACTCTATTTTGTTGGTCGTTACGATGCGATGATTAAGACATCTGGAAATCGGGTTAGCCCAGTTGAAATAGAGGAAGCAGTTATAGCAAGCGGCTATGCATCAGAAGCCTGTGCAATGGGACAAAAAGATGACCGTCTTGGTGAAGCTATCATATTATTTGTGAGGCCAATATTAGATTCTGGTGATAGAATTGGTTTGAGAATGACATTGCAATCTAACTTACCAAATTTTATGCAACCCAAACATATAATATGGATTGATGAATTTCCAAAAAATGCAAATGGAAAGATTGATAGGAACTTATTAAAAAATCAGCTAGAAATGGGTTTATATCCATCAGCAAATAATGGGACTTAATATGAAAAAAATGGGTCCATATCCGCCATATTATGAAGCAAATAATGGCCAAATCATAATCTCTGGACGGAGTATTGAATCGATTATTAGAGAAGCTGGTGCTACACCACTTTTTGTTTACAGTCGTGATATTTTATCTAAAAAGATGGATGAACTGCGTGTTGCGATGCCCAACCGTTTGGATATTCATTATGCGATGAAAGCCAATAGTTATAAACCTGTTTTAGAATATATGCGTGATATTGTTGATGGTTTTGACCTCGCCTCTGGTGGAGAGCTTGACCAAGCGATTGATGCAGGTGTTGACCCCAAGAATATGAGCTTTGCAGGTCCTGGCAAGCGTGATTCAGAACTAGAAAAGGCCATCAAAACAGGTGTGACATTAAATATAGAATCGCCAACTGAAGCGGATCGGGTCATTGCTATTGCTGCATCGCTCGGAATTAGAGCGAAAGCTGCTCTGCGCGTTAACCCTAGCTTTGATTTAAAGGGTTCTGGTATGAAAATGGGGGGTGGCGCCAAACAATTTGGTATGGATGAGGATTTAATAGCGCCTACTGCAAGGAAAATTATTGAGAGCGGTAATTTCTGGTGTGGTTTCCATATCTATGCTGGCAGTCAATCATTAAGCGCAGATGCTATTATTGAAACGCAATCAAAAAGTTTTGAGTTAGCTGCTCGTCTTGCAAATGAAATTGGTGTCACTCCAAAAACAGTAAATTTAGGGGGAGGGTTTGGGATACCTTATTTCCACAATGAAGTTCCAATTGACATTAAATCAATTGGAGCAGCGATGGATAGGATATTGTCCAATTTACCAGAAATATTGCAAGATACAAAATTCTGTATCGAACTTGGTCGCTATTTGGTTGGTGAAGCGGGTATTTATCTCACCACTATAGTTGATCGCAAAATTAGTCATGGTGAGACATTTTTGGTTGTGGATGGTGGTTTGCATCATCAATTAGCAGCGAGCGGTAATTTTGGTACAGTAATCAGACGTAATTACCCAATAGCAGTGGCAGATAATTTTGTTAAATCAAGTTATGCGGAAGTTGATAGTGAAATAGTTAATGTCGTTGGGTGCCTCTGTACGCCCTTAGATATGCTTGGTGACAAGGTTTTACTTCCGAAAACTTGTGTTGGCGATGCTATTATATTGTTTTGTGCGGGCGCTTATGGCGCTACTGCTAGTCCATCAAATTTTCTGGGCCATGGCCAAGCAATTGAAACTTTGATATAAATTTTTAGCCTGTCTAATTTTGATACAATTAAAGAAAAGTTTTTCAAAAAAAAATATTAATCCTAACGGTATATTCACCATTTATGGTCAAATGTTTCAGGTGACTATAAGATCGCCTCCCGCTACAAAAGGATGGGGGGGAACGAATCTGTAGCGTAAAGGAAATAAATACATGCCGTATAAACGGAAAAATATAGCTTTATTATCTCTCAGTTGCGCAAGCTTGCTACTTAGTGCTTGTGGTGGATTTGGATCAGGTAGAAGCTTGCCGCCCGCTCCATCTGTAGCAAATTCTTCGCTTGCATCTGATGAATATATCATTGGACCATTAAATGAATTGGAAATTTTTGTTTGGCGTAATCCTGAATTAAGCGGTAAATTTCGTGTCCGCCCAGATGGAAGAATTACCACACCATTGATTAGTGATTTACCAGCAGCTGGCAAAACAGCAGATATGTTGGCACAAGATATTAAAATTCAACTTTCGCAATATATTAACGATCCAATAGTTCAAGTGATTGTGACTGACTTCGATGGCGGCCCTCAACAAGTTCGTGTTATTGGAGCTACCGAAAAACCAGCGGCTATTCCTTTTCGTGCAAATATGACTTTGCTGGATGCAATGATAGCAGTTGGAGGATTGTCTGAATTTGCGTCTGGTAATAAAGCAACTTTGATCCGCGTTAATCGTGCAACTGGACGCAAGCAAGAGTTTGCGTTGCGTATTAATGACTTGCTAAAACGTGGTTCCAGTCAAGCCAATATACCTCTGCAACCTGGTGATGTGATTATCATCCCAACAAGCAGTTTCTAGCTTTCATTAGTTTTAAGTATGAGTTTCCGAACTCGCATAAAAAATAAATTTTAAATTAAGAAATGATGCATCATGAATGGTCTATATGACGAAATTAAAATAGCTATGTACAGCGTTTGGGCTCGCAGATGGTTAGCTTTGGTTGTTGCTTGGTTGGTTTGTATTTTGGGCTGGATAGCTGTGTCTTTGCAGCCTCCTAGTTATGACTCAGAAGCGCGCGTATTTGTAAAAACACAGAATATCAGCAGTAGTAATAAACCTGGTAATGCAGCTGAACAATATGAGAAAATACAGCAATTATCTAATACTATTCTGTCATATGAAAATTTACAGAAAGTGGTTCGTGGTACAAATCTTGGCCTGCAAATTGTTACCGACAAAGAGATGGATGGTGCTGTTGAATCTCTGCGCGCAAAAACCGAAGTCGAATTAAAAGAAGATAGTTTTTATGACATTAGCGTTACCCAGTCTGATCCAGTTTTGGCAAGAGACGTGGTGCAAAAGATTATCGATATAATGCAAGAAGAGAATATTGCAGGAGATCGCAATACCATTGCAGAGAAAATTAGATTTTGGGATGAAGAGGTTGAGAAGAATCAAAAAGTTCTTAATACAATTGAACAAAGACGTATTAAATTTGAACAAGAAAATTTAGGTTTGCTGCCAGGCTCAGGATCAATTTCACAGCGTATTGACGATGCTCGTAATGATTTGAGCCAAATTGATTCACAATTGATTTCAGCACAAAGTGCTCTTGTTGCTCTTAATGCACAACTTGCAAGTGAATCACCAACGATTAATACCCCTACATTTAATTCATCTGCACCAGGCGGAGGTGGGGGAGCCAGAGCATCACTTGCCAGAGCACGTGGTATCTTGGCTGAAGCACGTTCACGAGGGTTAACCGATAGGCACCCTGATATTGTAGCATTACAAAAACAAATAGAAGCGCTACAAAGACAAGCTGAAGCAGAGCCCAGAGGTTCTGGTGGTGGAGTGGTTAGAACAGCCAATCCTGCTTATACTCAGTTGCAAAGTTTGCGCGCTGAGCGCCGCGCGACTGTATCTGCCCTTCAAACTAGAAAGTCTACTTTAGAATCAGAATTATCTCAATTGACTTCCAGACAAACGCTTGCTCCGGGGGTTGCCTCCGAAATGGAGGCAATCAATCGTGAATTAGATTCTGCGAAAGTACAATATGAAAATGCATTAGCTGAACGCCGAGCCGTTGAGTTTGACGATAATGTAGAATCGAAAACAGATGCAGTGAAATTTAGTATTATTGATAAACCATCATTGACCACTATCCCAAGTGCTCCGAACCGTCCTTTATTGTTAACAATAGTATTATTTTTCGGAATTGGTGCAGGTGTTGCAACTGCCTTTGCACTTGGGCATTTGCAAACAAGTTTTCCAACTGCATCACGATTGGAGCGTGCTAGTGGTCTACCAGTAATTGGTACCGTTTCTCTAATGTTGACGCCTCAACAAAAGACAGCGCGCAATAAAAATTTGAAGTTGCTGATTGGTGGTACTGCCTCATTAATGGGAGCATTTACATTGCTATTAATCGTTGAATTTACGCAACGCGGCATAGTATCGGCAGCGGGAGCTTGAAGATGAACAAACATAAATCATTAAAATCGGCACAATCTCTGCTGGAGAGAGCCTCTGATCTATATGGCTTTGAGAAAAGCATGCGTACTGTATCAGATAATGAAAATAGATCATCTCAGCAGAGAAACGCTGTTGGTCATATAAAAAAAGCTGAGCCAATTGCTAAAAAAGAAGTTATGGCAGAGACTAAGCCTATTTCAAAGCCTAAGATGCCTGCAAAAGCTGAAACGGCAAATAAGACGGCTTCTGATCCAGCGGTAGAAGCAAAAACTATGGCTGCTCCTGCAGCTAAGGCCAGCCCTTCATCGGCGCCTATAATTCCTACTGAAAAGCCTTTCGTTGGGGCTTCACCTAATGAATTATATAATAATAGTGCAGTGAGAAAGATTGATCGACAATGGTTAAGCGATCATAATTTGCTCATTCCTAATGGACCAGTCACTGGGCTTTCCGAAGAATTTCGTATTGTTAAGCGTCAATTATTATTGGCAGCACGCGGCGGTAAAGGAGTTGATGCAGTTGAGCATGGCGAGCGGATATTAATTTGCTCTGCCAATCCTAACGAAGGTAAGACATATACGTCTGTTAATTTAGCATTATCGATGGCGAGCGAGAAGGATAATCGTGTTTTATTGGTTGATGCTGATTTTGCAAAGCCAAGTATATTATCAACGCTCAATATAGAGGGTGGTCCTGGATTAATGGACGCTCTGGCTGATTCGAGTTTAGATGTCAATAAAATGGTACTCTCAACTGATATAGAGGGATTATCGGTTTTACCAGCGGGTTCGCAATCCAATCAGGATACCGAGTATCTCGCAGCAGCAAGAACTGCAAAAATTATTGAAAAATTATCAAAAGATGATCCTACTAGGATCATTATTTTTGATTCACCGCCAGCACTTGCCGCATCTCCCGCATCCGTGTTGGCATTACATGTTGGTCAGACTTTAATGGTTGTTCATGCTGATAAAACAACAGACGGTGCATTGCGCGATGCCCTCAATCTGCTGAGCGGTTGTGATTATGTCCAACTTCTACTCAATCGCGCAAATTTCTCTCCCTCAGGCCGAAAATTTGGCTCATATTACGGATATGGAGCATAACAATGATAAATAATGATAAAATAAGCCCAATATGGCTTAGTAAGTCTTGTAAAAGTTATAAAATAATATTGTTATGTGGCGCAGCAATCACGGCTACGCCAACTGCTTTTGCGCAACAATTACAATCGGAATTTTCTCAAGACTTTCCGGGTTCTAACAACTCACAGGGCTTTTCAGAATCTAATGGTGACCAAGATATAGTCACAGATGAGAATATTACCAATGTAACATCCAGAACTAGGTCTCGCCGTGAAGCTGATTTTTCACCTTTCATAGAGGTAACACAAGTCGCATTTACAGAATTTACGGATGGCAGCAGTGATGTGTTAACATACAGCAGCCTAGCCGTTGGAGCCGATGCTTCTATACAATCGCGAAGAGCCCAAGGTCAGATTAATGTGCGCTATGAACGCTTATTCGGTTATGATAGCGGCTTTCAGGATCAAGATTTTGTTAATGGTATTGCCAGAGGCAACTATCGTGTAAATCGCGAGTTAAGCATAGAAGCTGGTGGTGTTGGTACACGTAGTGGCCTCGATAGCCGAGGACCAACAAGCTTTAATCAATTAGGTAATCAAGACAATATATCGCAAGTATATTCGGCCTATGCTGGACCAACGGTAATCAGTAATATAAATGGTGTGGATTTTAATGCTCAATATTTAGTGGGGTATTCGCGTGTTGAAAATGGCAGTACTGGGCCATTAACGGGTGGCGGCGCACCAATTGATTTTTTCAGCGATAGTTTTAGTCAAACTGCAAATATATCTCTAGGTCAAGAAGCTGGACGAGCCCTACCAATTGGCTGGTCTCTGAGTGCGGGCTTTTCTCAAGAAGATGGTAACCAGCTTGATCAGCGATTCTCTGATATTTTTGTTCGCGGTGATGTGACCATACCTCTTTCATCAAGTTTTTTTGCAGTAGGCGGGATTGGATATGAGGATATTCAAGTCAGTGAGCGTGATGCGCTACGTGATGCTGCTGGCAATCCAATTGCTGATGCGGATGGTCGTTTGATTACGGATGAAGGTTCTCCTCGACTGGTAACATTAGCAGAAGATGGAATTATCTGGGATGCTGGTGTTCTATGGCGTCCAAGTCGAAGAACTTCGGTAGAAGCGCGTTATGGTCGTCGATTTGGTAGTGAGACCTTCACTGGATCTGTGAGCTATCAACCTAGTGACAAAACCTCGTTTAATGTGTCTGTTTTTGACCGTGTGAGTGGATTTGGTAGTTTGCTTAATGATAATTTGCAAAGTATTGAAACTGAATTTAATAGCTTCCGTAATCCTCTGTCAGGAGATATTGGTGGCTGCGCTTTCTCTCGCAATGGCGGTTCTTGTTTCAATGGTGCATTGCAAACTGCTGCGTCATCTAATTTCCGAAATCGTGGTGTTACGGCTACTTTAAGTACGCGTTTGGGTGGATGGAATGCTGGTATTGGCGGCGGCTATAGCAGACGTCTTTTCTTTGCTTCTGATTTAGGCGCTCAGGCTTTATTAAATGATACAGTTGATCAAAATTACTTTGCAACAGCATTTTTTGGTAGAAGTATAGGAAACTCATCAAATATTGAGACTAATATTTTTTATAATCTCAATGATAGCGGTATTGCGGGTGCTGGTAATGTAAGCACCTATGGTTTCAATGCGGCTTATTTCCGCCGGATAGCATCAGGCTTATCCGCTACTGCTACAGTTGGCGTTGATGTCATTGATCAAGATGATTTTGATGATTCTGTTTCCGCATCTGCTCTACTAGGGCTGCGTTATAACTTCTAATTCTATTTGAATAATCGAAAAGGTTAATCAGGAAAAATAATATGTATGATCAATTTTATGGATTTGAAGGTCGCCCATTTCAGCTAACACCAGATCCCGTTTTTTATTTTGAAAGCATCACACATCGTAAAGCACTGTCTTATTTAGGATATGGCCTTGCACAAGGTGAGGGATTTATTGTTATCACGGGTGACATTGGGTCTGGCAAAACAACATTGGTAAGCCATTTGATGGCGACTATTGATACAGCGCGCTTAACAGCTTCTACTATTGTTACCAGTCAATTGGACGGCAATGATCTTATCAAAATGGCGGCGAATAGTTTTGGCGTTAATGTAGAAGGCTTTGACAAAGCATCCTCATTAAATGCAATTGAAAAGTTTTTACACAGTGAGGCAAGAGCTGGACGCCGTTGTTTGTTGGTTGTTGATGAAGCGCAAAACCTATCTATAGAAGCTTTAGAAGAGCTTCGGATGTTATCTAATTACCAACTGGGTTCAACGGCTTTATTGCAGATATTTTTATTGGGCCAACCAGAGTTTAGAGAACTGGTCCATAATAGTTCAAAATTAGAACAATTACGCCAACGTATCATTGCAACCCATCATTTAGAACCGATGGATAGTGATGAAGTAGAACCCTATATTAAGCACCGTCTAAAATGTGCTGGCTGGAACGGCAATCCAAATTTTCAGGATGATGCCTTTGAGGAAATGTTCGAGGAAACCAATGGTGTTCCTCGTCAACTTAATACATTGATGCAGCGCGTATTACTAATGGGTGCTGTAGAAGAATTACGCATCATTGATAGGAATATGATTAAGGCGGTTATTGCTGATATGGCAGGTGAGCCTTTTGAATATGAGGCTCCATTATCTGCTAAAGCTGGTCCTAATGATATCCCGCAATCGATGTATGAAAAACAAACATATGAGGCAGATTCGAGCAAAGAAATAGCTTCTGATCCTGTATCCCAAGAGGTTGAGAATATACATTCAGAGGCGATTACGAAAAAAAATATTGAAGATACGCAGAATTCCCCTGTATCTCCTTATTATGGCGGAAAACCAGAATATGTAAATAATAGTACAGATGATTATCAGAAATTGCTTGATCGTGTGGATATGCTAGAAGCAAAATTGTCGGAACATGACATTACTCTGCGTCAAACATTGACGATGATGATTCAATGGATGGAAGATAATGATGAATTGCAACATAATAATAAGGCTGCTTAATAAGCAATATTACAGCAGCATATCAAATAAATAGCTGTTGACTTGGTGGAGAGTATCCGATGTTAAATGCTATTTCAGTCGATATAGAAGATTGGTTTCAAGTTGGTGCGTTTGAAACTGTTATAGACCGTGATAATTGGAATAGCCTAGAATTACGGGCTGAGCAAAATAGTGATGCAGTTTTGGCTTTATTTGCACGTACCAATATAAAAGCTACTTTCTTTATATTAGGTTGGGTTGCTGAACGGTGTCCGCAATTGATCAAGCGTATCGTCGAACAAGGTCATGAAGTGGCTAGTCATGGCTATGCCCATGACCGTGTTTTTACTTTTACAGCAGAGCAATTTGCGGATGATTTGAAAAAGTCGCGTATAATATTAGAAGATTTGTCTGGTGAAAGAGTAAAAGGGTATCGCGCTCCCAGTTTTTCGATTGATCCAAGAACACCATGGGCGCATAATATTTTGGCTGAACATGGCTATGAATATTCATCTAGTGTAGCTCCTATTAAACATGATCACTATGGTTGGCCTGATGCCCCACGATTTGCCTATGAGCCAATTGAAGGCAGCAGTTTCTTAGAAATTCCAGTAACTACAGCGCAGCTTGGACCAAAGAGATTAGCAGCTGGGGGCGGTGGTTTTTTTCGTCTTCTTCCTTATGCTTTTTCAAACTGGGCGATCAAGCAAGTGAATAATGATGAAGGGCAAGCAGCTATCATATATTTCCATCCTTGGGAAATTGACCCTGACCAACCCCGTGTTGAAAATGCGCCACTAAAATCTAAGCTGCGTCACTATTCGAGGCTTTCTGCTATGGAAGCTAAGCTAGAAAGGTTGATTGGTGATTTTGAATGGGAGCGCATGGATGAAATGGTAGCGCGTGAGAGGCTTGTGCGAAAAAATAATAAAATTAAGAGGGCGGCATGAACGCTCCACTATTAAAACAGCGCATATCTGTCAGAGAGGCTAATATTAATGACCCGATTGAATTAACCCGAATAGATGCTTGGTTGATGCAGCGCGATGACAGTAGTCCATTTCACAGGCCGCATTGGGTTATCGCAGCAGCAGAGGGAACAGGCCAAGAGGCTTTATATTTATTGGCTGAAAATAATGCTGGCGATTTATTAGGTCTGTTACCTTTGCACATAATACATTCACCGATATTTGGACGCGCATTAGTATCATCGGGGTTTTCGGTAAACGGCGGGATATTATCGGATAGTCCCACTGCATCGGCAAGATTAGCTGATATGGCATGGGAATATGCACATCGTTATTCTTGTCCAACGGTTGAATTACGAGGTGGTGTTTTGCCCGTGGGTGATTGGCAAGTGAAAGAAGGCGCTCATGCTAATTTTGCTAAGGGCTTAGCCGAAGATGATGCTGCTGAATTGCTGGCTATTCCGCGTAAACAAAGAGCAGAAGTCCGCAAAGGGCTTAGAAATGGATTAGAAGTTCATATCGGTCGAGAGCAGCGTGATATAGATTGGCACTATGATATTTATGCTGAAAGCGTGCGCAATTTAGGAACGCCTGTGTTCCCTAAACCTTTGATAGAAGGCGTATTGCGTGCATTTGGTAGTGATGCAGATATTTTGACGGTGTGTAAGGAAGGGCAGCCAATAGCAAGTGTATTGAGCCTCTATCACAAAGGTGCCGTAATGCCCTATTGGGGGGGTGGTGTATGGCAAGCGCGCGCTTTGCGGGCCAATGATATTATGTATTATGAACTTATGAATCATGCGCGTCGCCGTGGTTGCACGCATTTTGACTTTGGCCGATCCAAGACAGGGTCGGGCGCTTATGCTTTTAAGAAAAATTGGGGGTTTGAACCAGACCCTCTATCCTATGCTATTAGAACGGCTGACAATAGCGAGGCTCGTGATATAAACCCCAATAGTCCAAAATATAAATTGCAGGTTTCATTATGGCAAAAATTACCTTTGTCTATAGCCAATAAATTGGGTCCTTGGATTGCAAAAGGACTAGGGTGATGGGAGAAATATTATTCCTATCTCACCGTATTCCATGGCCACCGGATCGCGGTGATAAAATCCGTTCGCATCATATATTAAAGCATCTAATTCGCATGGCTCCTGTACATATTGCGACTTTTGCTGATGATGACAGAGATATTAGTTTTACTGCGGATTTACTAGATATTTGCGCTTCTGTTCATGTTGAAAAACGAGATAAAGCGCAATGGAAATCTGGTTTAGAGGCGCTGCTATCTAATGAACCCGTATCGGTAACAAGTTTTGCCTCGGATACTATGCAGGCCCATGTAGATAATATATTGGCTCACCATGATATAACGCATATTTTTGTTTTTTCAGGGCAATTAGCGCAATATGTACCTAAGATATTCTCGGGTCGTTTTGTGATGGATTTTGTGGATGTCGATAGTGCAAAATTTGAGAGCTATGGTCAAGAGGGTACCTCTCTATTACAGCGCCCAATGCGTTGGATTAATGCACGTGAAGGCAGAGTTTTAGCTGATTTTGAGCATCGGATTGCAGAACGTGCTGATATGAATTTATTCGTTAGTCCAGCCGAAGCCCTTTTGTTCCAACAGCGATCTAACATTAATGCAGATAAGGTTCAGCCCTTGGGTAATGGTATTGATTTAGAATATTTTAACCCCAAAGCTAAATTCCCAAAATTGGATGATAATCAGGTTCAATCTCGTCCGCTCATGATATTTACAGGACAGATGGACTATCGACCAAATGTCGAAGCTGTATGCTATTTTGTCGATAAAATACTGCCGCGTGTGCGTGTTGTTAATCCCGACACCCATTTTGCGATTGTTGGACGTAACCCTAGCAAAGAGGTCTTAGCGCTTAACTCTCATCACGGTATTACGGTAACAGGTGCGGTGGATGATATTCGCGGTTGGATTGCTGCGGCTGATTTGGTGGTTGCACCATTGCAAATTGCGCGCGGCATACAAAACAAAGTCCTAGAAGCAATGGCTATGCAAAAAGCGGTAGTGGCTTCTCAAGCTGCGGCAACGGGGATTGATGCCGACCATCAAAAGCATTTTTATGTTGCGGATGATTATAAACAAGAAGCTGTATATATTAATCAATTATTAGGGAATGTATCGCTTCGTAAGAAGATGGGAAAAGCGGCACGTGCGCATGTGACGAAACATTATAGTTGGGAAGGTCAATTAGCGAACCTAGATACTTTCATGCAATGCGAGGATACTCAATGAGTAAAGCTATCAATGTTGAGCAAGAATTTCGTGAAAATTTGCCATCAGCTGCGCAGGGTTGGAGATTACATCTATTCTATCTTGGCGCTACATGGGCCGCGTTAATTTTGCTATTTTTTAGTGATGCCAGCGACATTGTAGGGATATGGTGGAACAGCTCTACTTTTAACCATTGTTTGTTAATATTACCCATTATAATTTGGATTGTAGCGCGGCGTAAAGAGGAGGTAGCTGTCATTACGCCGCATTATTTTGCCCCTGGACTATTATATATGGCGGCGGCTTGTACAGGTTGGTTATTGGGTGAGTTGGCTGGCGTTGCCCTAGCGCGGCAATTGGGTTTGGTGATGATGCTGCAAGGTGCGGTTATAACCATATTGGGTTACAACGTTAGCAGAGGGCTGTTATTTCCATTATTATATGCATTTTTCATGGTTCCTGTCGGTGATGAACTGGTCCCTTGGTTACAGACAATTACAGCCGACATGTGCATGATCCTGCTCGACTTAGTTGGTATTCCAGCCTATATTGACGGCATTTTCATTACAACACCTACGGGTTATTTTCGGGTTGCCGAAGCTTGTTCTGGTATTGAATTTCTAATTGCTATGATTGCCTATGGCGCATTGGTTTCTAATATTTGTTTCAAAAGTTGGACACGCCGTATTTTATTCATGATTCTATGTATCGTCACACCCATAATTTCCAATGGAGTGCGCGCTTGGGGCACAATTTATATTGCGCACCATACGGGCATAGAATTTGCTGCTGGTTTCGATCATATATTCTTTGGTTGGATATTTTTTGCCCTTGTTTTGGTGTTGGTCATGGCGATCGGATGGCGCTGGTTTGATAAGAATATTGACGAAGCAGCATTTGACCCGTCGCCGCTGATAGGGGTACCAAAATTTGTGATGCAACAAAACAGGGCACTGCTCTCACTTGGTGCAATTATTATCATTCCATTTTTATGGTCGAGCGCTATTGCCGCACAGTCATCGCAAGTACCGCAAACTCTATCAGCGCCTGAAATATCGGGATGGCAAAAAATTACTTATGAACCGCTTTATGATTGGCAACCTTATTTTGAAGGAGCTAATTTTAACGTTGGACAGAGATATAGAGATGCTGATGGCCGTATTATTGACATGGCTATTATCGTTTTTGATCGTCAAGAAGAAGGCCGTGAATTGGTTGGTTTTGGCCAAGGGGCTATCGGTCCTGAGAGTGATTGGTCATGGACAGCCAATATTGATGCACCGCAAGGTGCAAAAGCAGAACGCATTACAGCGCCAGGCCCCGTATCACGCGATGTCTATAGCTATTATCGCGTTAATGGCACTACAACGGGAAGTGCTATCCAAGTCAAATTAGCAACCTTATTATCCAAATTGACACTATCTGACCAACAATCGGTTGCCGTTCTTATATCGGCAGAGCATAGAGATAGTGTTGATACAAAAGCAGATATGGAGAAGTTTTTGAAGGATTTGGGTAATATTGATGATTTAGCCGATCATTCGGCTGGTATAGAATGAAATGTGCGGAATAGCAGGTATATTCCATATGGAAACGGCCAAGCCTGTGGATCCAAAACGCGTTAAAATGATGTGCGATCCTATGGTTCATCGTGGGCCAGATGGCAGCGGGGTTTGGACATCGGCTGGCGTTGGTTTGGGGCATAGACGATTATCCATCATTGATGTTGAAGGCAGCCCGCAACCTATGGTCTCGGCTGATGATAAACGTGTTTTGAGCTTTAATGGTGAGATTTACAATTATCAAAAATTACGCACCATATTACAAAATGCAGGTTATGAATTTTTAACCGATGGTGACAGCGAGGTTATTTTGCACGGCTGGGACCATTGGGGTGTGGATTGCCTGAAGCATTTTCAAGGCATGTTTGCCTTTGCTATTTATGATGCGCGCGAAAAATCACTCTTCATCGCACGCGATCGTCTGGGTGTTAAACCTCTATTTTATGCTCAACTCTCCGATGGCAGTGTCATATTTGGTTCAGAGCTAAAGGCGTTAATGGCGCATCCTGCGCTTCGTAAAGAACCTAATCTCTATGCGCTCGACGATTATCTCGCTTTTGGATATGTCCCTGATCATGCTTCTATTGTAGCGGGTGTTCAAAAATTGGCAGCAGGACATTATTTACTACTTGAGCAAGGCAAGAAAATGCCTGTTGAAATACAATGGTGGGACATTGATTTTTCTAATCGCGTAACGGGCAGTGAAGCTGAACTAGAAGAAGAATTATTGCGTCTGATGCGTGATGCTGTGCACTCGCGAATGGTATCTGATGTACCTTTGGGCGCATTTTTATCAGGCGGCGTGGATAGCAGTGCGGTTGTTGCTCTGATGAGCGCGCTATCTTCTAGCCCCGTAAAGACTTGTTCGATAGGTTTTAATGAGGATAAGTTGGATGAAAGCGGTTATGCTGATCAAATTGCCAATCGCTTTTTGACCGATCATCGCAGTCGAACGGTTGCCGTAGATGATTATACTTTATTGGACCGTTTGATTGATCTTTATGACGAACCATTTGCCGATGCGTCTGCTCTGCCTACTTACCGCGTTTGCCAATTGGCGCGCGAAAATGTAACCGTTGCTCTATCGGGTGATGGTGCGGATGAAGCGATGGCAGGATATCGTCGTCATGTTTTCCATCATGGAGAAGAACGGATAAGAGGGTTATTTCCAAATTCCTTGCGCGGTCCATTATTTGGAACATTGGGTAAATATTATCCAAAAGCGGATTGGGCGCCACGTCCATTACGCGCAAAAACAACTTTCTTATCGCTCGCGCGAGAAGGTTATGAAGGCTATAGCGAGGCCGTTGGAGTTACCTCACCTGCGCAGAGAATGGCCTTATATTCTACAAAAATGCTGCGCAATATAGAGGGCTATTCTTCCGAAGCGCATATGCATAGATTAATGCAAAATGCACCAGCCAGAAGCGGTCTCGATCAAGCACAATATGCGGATATGAAAATGTGGTTGCCAGGAGATATTCTGACAAAAGTTGACCGTGCGAGTATGGGAGTGAGCCTTGAAGCGCGTGAGCCATTATTGGATCATAATCTGATTGAGTTTGCCGCAAAACTGCCAGAGGACATGCGTGTGCGCCGAGGACAAGGCAAATATCTGATGAAACGCAGCCTAGAAAAATATTTACCTAACGACATATTATACCGTCCGAAAATGGGATTTGTGACGCCTATTGCACAATGGTTTCGAGGACCATTAGCAGAAACCGCACGTAATATTTCAAGCAGTAGCATATTGGAACAAAGCGGCTGGTTTGAAACGAAAAATCTTAGAAACTTGGCTGAAGATCATATCGCTGGTAAGAGCGATAATAGCCGCACATTATGGCAGTTGGTGGTATTAGAAAAATCGATGCAAAAATTATTTAGCTAAGGCCTGAATGGATAGTGCTGAGTCAATAGTGTCTGATCAATAGTCCGAATTAATTTTGCTCTGACTTTTCGGAAAAAGGTGCATCCTCATAGAGCGCACCCATGAAATATAATCCATCGGGTGGTGCATTTAGAGCTAGTGCACTACGATCTTTTGCTTCTAAGGCGGTTTGCAGGTCGGACTTATCCCATTTGCCCATGCCAACTTCCGCTAGGCATCCTACCATTGATCTTACTTGATGGTGCAGGAAAGAAATAGCAGCGGCCTCGACCCATATTTCATGTTCATCTATGCGGTGGACATTCAACTTCTCTAGTGATTTTACAGGGCTTTTGGATTGGCATTGGGTGCTGCGAAATGTGGTGAAATCATGCACACCAATGAGGCATTGTGCAGCATCATGCATCGCATCTATGTCTAATGTGCGGGCTACGCGCCAAGCAAGGCCTTTATCATGCGTAAGCGGTGCTCGGCGGTTGATGATGCGATAGCGATAGAAGCGACCATGACAGGAAAATCGGGCGTGCCAATCATCCGCAACGCTCGCAATATCTAATAATGCGATTGGGTGCTTAATTAATTTGGCATTGATACCCTCGATTAGACGAAAGTCTGACAATTTGGTTTCCAGATCAAAATGGGCAATCATCGCTTTGGCATGAACGCCAGCATCAGTACGGCCCGCACCTTGCAAAACAACCTCTTGTTGGGTGATACTATATATAGCTTCTTCGATAGTCTGCTGCACGCTGGGACCATGGCTTTGACGTTGCCACCCCATGAAAGGTGCGCCATGGAATTCTAGGCAAATAGCATAGCGTTTCATATATTGTGATCCAGTGTTAGGCCTTTGGGAAAAGCATTGCCGCGCAAAAATTCATCTAAGGCCATTTGGGGTTTACCAGCTTTTTGAATGATGATGGGGCGAATGGATTGTTGGCCGCAAGCGATGGTCATTTGATTATCTAAAATTTCGCCAGCATCGCCTTGAACATCAATAATCTGGGCGCTGTGAATGCGATAGCGGATATCATCCTGTTCAAAGAACGCGCCAGGCATTGGATTATAAGCGCGAATTTTGCGCTCAATCATAGTAGCATCTTGTGTGAAATTGATTTGCGCTTCACCCTTGGTTATTTTCTTCGCGTAAGTTATGCCCTCTTCTGATTGGGCTATGGCGGGATATGCCGATAAGTCTCGCAAAACATCGACTAGCAATTTTGCACCCATATCCGCTAATTCTCTGGTGAGTTCACCCGTTGTTTTATTCGCGATCATAGTTTTTGATATTGCGCGCACAGGCCCCGTGTCTAATCCTGCTTCCATTTGCATAATCATGACGCCAGTTTCTGTGTCACCTGCCTCTATCGCCCGCTGTACAGGGGCAGCACCGCGCCATCGAGGTAATAAAGACCCATGAATATTGAGGCAGCCATGCTTGGGTATATCCAATATGCTTTGCGGTAATATCAGTCCATAGGCCGCTACTATGGCGATGTCGCTGCCAAGGGTATCAAATTCGTCTTGATCCTGCTTGATTTTGAAATTCAGTGGTGTTTTGACCTCTAAACTCAATTCCTCAGCCGCTATATGCACCGCAGATTTGGTGAGTTTCTTGCCGCGATTGGCTGGACGTGGGGGCTGGCTATAGACTGCCATAATATTATGGCCAGCCGAATGCAAAGAGCGTAAAGCTGGGACAGCGAAATCGGGGGTTCCCATAAAAGCTATGCGCATGTAATTTTCCCTTGGTAAATATTTGTAATAGGCTTTAGGTAATCAAGTATGGCTTCGCAAGAAATAGACGCATTGGCGCAATCATTATCTCGTCTTCCTGGGCTTGGTCCGCGCTCAGCACGGCGCGTTGTTCTGCATTTGATGAAGAAGCGCGAGTCCTCCTTGCAACCATTATTGGCAGCTCTGAGCGCTGTGAATGAGAATTTAAAGACCTGTTCTATCTGTGCAAATATCGACACTATATCGCCCTGTCATATCTGTGTTGATAGCAAGCGTGATGCGCGTTCCTTATGCGTTGTCGAGGAAGTTTCTGATCTTTGGGCGTTGGATAGATCACGGCTTTTTGCGGGTAAATACCATGTATTGGGCGGTAAATTATCGGCGCTTGATGGGGTGCGTCCAGAAGATTTGCATATCGATACGCTGATAAATCGTATACGCGACGGCGATATTGATGAAGTGGTACTTGCTATGAATGCAACGTTAGAAGGTCAAGCCACTTCGCATTATATTGCCGAGCGATTAGAAGAATTTCCAGTGCGCCTTACCCAATTGGCACATGGATTACCTGTTGGTGGTGAACTTGATTATTTGGACGAAGGCACTTTGGCACAAGCATTGCGCGCCCGCCGTCCTGTATGATATTATTTTGACTTTATATCTTAATGAGATTGCTCGAAGTTTCATCCCGATGTTTTTTGAGATAGCGCATGAAAGGTGTACCGCCCGTTCCAACATCTGTATCATTGCCATCGGCTTGTTTTTGCTGTTTATTGATATAGCTTGCCGCATATTCGAGGTGGCGTGTTCTAAAATCAGCTACAGCTTGGATATTGGAATTATAGGCATCAACTAAGCCAACATTATCCGAGTTTTCAACATAAGATCGTAAATTACTCTTGCTACGCACATCTTCTATAAATTTTCGATGTTTAGGGGAGCGATACATATGCAATTGATCCAAATATTCTCGAAGAGGGTCTGCCGCATGGCCTACACATAATAAAGCATCCATTGAAGGTACTATTGAGGATTGCGATCCCGTTTGGCCGCGAAATGCTTGGGCTTTATTGCCATATTGCTCTACCCCTTCATAAATGATACCGTCGGACAAAGCAGGATTGTCTTTCCAGCCGTGGATATAAGGGCGAACCCGTTCAAAATAAATATAGGGATCACATTTCTCTGGCATACGGTCAAATATGGCATTGATACCAGCCCAACGAATCGCATTGGATTCCAATAATTTCTGAACTGTATCGCTATCATCATTATGGCATGCTTCAATAATGGGACCCATAGATGCTAATATCTCACCAGCATGCGCCTCAATTGCTACATGGACAAGGACGAACCATGCCTCGTCTTGGCCCGATAAGAAATTTTGAATCATATGGATATTATCAACATCAATAGGCTTGTTTTCATCTATCTTTGCCCAATTATCCAGCACATAGCCGCTATAAGTCATAAGCGGAGGTTGGTCTAATCTATCGGATAACGCCACAATGGGCTGCGCCAGGTAAGCAGGTAAAATTTCAGGTGGATTAGGCTCGCCCCATATATAGGATTGTACCATGAATGAATAATGGATCATGGCCATGCGTAACTGGGCATCAGACAAACTATCAAGATCGCTGTTAATGTCTAAAGTAGGCAGATTAGCATTCAAAAAACCACGAATTTTTCCTGTTGGTAATATCTTTGGTAATTTTAATGCAACATCTCTCACTTCACTCATTTTACCATTAAAGTTGATTTTGCTGGCATCATAATGACATAAAAACCCTCTTTGTGCCGACATGTCATAATTTTCTAATGCTAAAATAGCCATTCTAAACCCTCTCGCTTGTTGCATAATCTATAGATCAACACATAAATCATATTCAGATGAAATATCTTGCAATTCCATCATAATATATTTTATTTATGCAACATATGATGGAAATTGATAATATAGACCGCAAAATATTGCGTGAATTGGAGAGTGATGGACGAATCTCTAATGTGGAATTGGCACATAGAGTTGGTTTATCTGCATCGGCCTGTTTGAGGCGTGTACAAGAATTAGAGCGCAAAGAAATCATCAGAGGCTATCGCGCTATTGTAGATCATACGCAATTAGGTGTTGGTGCTGTCATTTTTGTTATGGTGGGTCTGTCTGGTCATAGTAAAAAAGATGCGCAGGCGTTTGAGGCTGCTATGGATGCTGCGTCTGAAGTTAGAGAATGCCATGATGTAACGGGCGCGATTGAATATTTATTGCGGGTCGAGGTAGCAGACTTAAAAGCATATAAATCATTTCATACGGATACTTTGGGTACTTTACCACAAGTGAAAAGCATTACATCCTATATCAATCTGGGTTCTTCAAAAGATTTAAGGGCATGATCTTTAATCGTTTCATTCAATATACATCATTGAATATTTGATACTCTGTTACATTGACCAATAGTGAAATAATCCCTATCTGGCACTTATGGCTATTTTACAGATATTAGAAGTTCCCGATGCACGGCTTAAAACTGTGTCATCACCCGTTGAAGAATTTGACGATGCGCTCAAAAAGCTTGTCCAGGATATGACAGATACAATGTATGCAGCCAATGGAATTGGCTTGGCAGCTATCCAGGTGGGCGTTCCCAAACGCATATTAGTGATTGACCTTCAGGAAACTCCAGAAAGTGAAGAGCCTAGCGCTGAAGGGCCAGAGAAAAACCCATTGGTATTTATAAACCCAGAAATTTTAGATCCTTCTGAAGAATTAGCAGCCTATAAAGAAGGCTGCCTTTCTGTACCAGAGCAGTTTGCCGATGTAGAACGGCCCGCGACTATAAGAGCGCGTTGGCAAGATTTGGATGGTAAAGTCCATGTGCAAAATATGGATGGTCTTATGGCCATATGCTTGCAACATGAAATGGATCATCTTGAAGGTATATTATTTATTGACCATTTATCGCGTTTAAAACGTCAAATGGTGCTTAAAAAACTGAATAAGATGCGCAAAGAACGCGGTGTAGCCGCATAAGAAATATCGCCTTTGTAGTGGATGATATTCTATTTTGCTCTGCGAATTCACTGTTCAAATGTTTTTGGTGCTGCATCGATAGTTACATGTTGTCCTTGGCGAACTTCTTGCACTTCTAGCATGCGTTCCGTGAGGCCATTTGGCATGAAACGGAATGCTCCATCGATACCAATAAAACCATCTGGGTCGGTTAATTTTTCTACAGGAAAATTCGTCCCAACAGGCCAATCTCGGGCAACACGAGCGACCAATAAAACCGAGTCATAACCAAGGCTTGACAGGCGTAATGGTGTATTATTAAACCTTGAGCGATAATTATTTGCATATTGACGGTAAAGACCATCCGCAACGCTCGCAAACCAAGCGCCGCGCATAACGCTGCTGGATACTAAGCTATTATCAACATTCCACCGATCGGTTCCCATGATTTGAACAGTTTGTAACCCGTTATTGCGCAAGTAGGCGGCACCAACAGCAGCTCGTCTACCACCATCTGCTATTAAGACGGCATCAACATCACCTGAATTGCTAATTTTGCGCGCAGCGGATTCTATGCTGGAACGGCTATTACTATCATATTCTTGGATAGTAACCATAGTAGCACCTGCATTACGCACAGACCGAGTAAGATTTGATAATGCACGTTGACCAAATACATTTTTAGGGATCAATCCTGCAAAGCGAGTTTTTCCGCGTTCTCTCGCAAATTCTACAATACGGCTGATGGATTGATTGGGTAAATGGCCCAACAAAAATACATTTTGCCCCGCTGCGCTAACATCATTGGAAAAGCTGATGATCGGAACATTGGCTTGGCGCGCTATGCCAGCAACGGTAACAACATTATCACCGCGTAATGGACCGAGAATTAATTTGTTCCCATCGGCAATGGCTTTTTGTGCCGCTGCCTGAACCCCCAGAGCAGTATCATAAGTTGTCATGCGGATGTTAGAGGATTTCGTGTCGAGCAAAGCCAGAGTCGTGGCATTAGCAAGCGTTTGGCCTACGTCACCGTCTTTACCACTGATAGGCAATAATAATGCAACGCGGTGCCGATCACTGTCGGTGGCAACAACATTGACTGCAGCCGTTGTCACGGGAGCAGGAGGTGCTGCTGTTGGTGCTGCATTTGGCACAACAGAGGAACAGGCAGCCAAAAAGCTTAAACCTGTCGCTGCCGCCGTTCTTTTAATCCATTTCAAACTGCTATTTTCATTCAAAATGCTGTACACAGTGTTCGAACCTTGCTGTTCTATATATTGTGCTGCAATAGTGAAATTCATGATACCGTCCTTACCCAATAATTGTTTTGAAAATGGTCTATACATTGTTGCGACCCCAATCGGCAACCTTGCAGATATGTCACAACGCGGCATAAATATATTGCAAGCCGCAGATATCATAGCTGTAGAGGATAGTCGGGTTACGGGTAAACTATTGTATCACCTTGGTATAAAGAATAAAATGCGCCCCTATCATGATCATAGCAATGATAATGTGCGTGACGAACTGCTCGAAATAGCGCGTACTGGAATTGTCGCCTTAGTCAGCGATGCTGGAACACCGCTGATATCGGATCCTGGCTATAAATTGGTGCGAGAGGCCAGAAATCAAGGGGTTTTTGTGTCTACAATGCCTGGGCCAATCGCGGCCATTGCAGCCTTGACGTTAAGCGGCTTGCCTACTGATCGTTTCTTATTTGAAGGGTTTTTGCCTTCAAAAACAAAAGCGCGGCAGGCGGTTTTACAGAAATTTATCACACTCGAATCGACATTAATTTTTTATGAGAGCGGTCCAAGATTGAACAAAGCTCTGGATGCTTTATTATCTGTTTTAGGCGATAGAGATGCAGCTATAGTCCGTGAAATCACCAAAAAATTTGAAGAAACCCAATGCGGGAAACTATCCATATTATTGGATATTTATGCCAAAGAATCACCAAAAGGTGAAATTTGCATCATAGTTGGTCCGCCTAATAATATTGATTCGTTTGAACAGGGTGATGTCGATGCAGCTCTGAAAGAAACCTTATCGCGCTTACCAGCGTCCAAAGCTGCTGCTGAAATTGCGGGGCGGTTTGGCTTGGACCGTAAGAAGATTTATGCGCGTGCCAATGCTCTAAAATCCGCGCAAAAGTGTAATGAATAAGCGTCGATTAGCCGAAGCAAAGGGTCGCCGCGCCGAAACAATAGCCGCTTGGTGGTTACGTCTGCAGGGGTATCGTATATTGGCGCAGCGGGTGCGTAATGCGCGTGGAGAAATTGACCTCATTGCTTATCGTTTTGGTGTGACTGCCTTTATAGAGGTAAAGTCTCGCAGTAAAAATAGTGATTTGGAACAATCAATTAATGCATATAAAATGCAGCGCGTTGTGGCAGCTGCCCATGCCATAGCGCATGAATATTCAGGCGATAAACGCTTTGATGTCATCTTAATTGGGCCTTGGTCATGGCCTATCCATCTTAAGAATGTGCATCATGATCAATAAGCAATATTGCATGATATACTTTTGTGCTTAGATAAGAATGTAGGATAATTTAGGATAATAATATGACGCTAAAAATCGCGATGCAAATGGACCCGATGGAAGACATTGGGATAGCTGGCGATAGCAGTTTCGCGCTGATGCTGAGCGCACAGGAGCGCGGTTATACTATCTTTCACTATGATGTGGAAACGCTCTCTTTGGTGGATGGGCGTGTGATCGCCAAAGCCCGCAGCGTGCATGATTTACAGCGCATCAAGGGTAATCATTTTCGTTTTGGTGATGAAGTGCGCCTTGATCTGGGCCGCGATATTGACGTGGTGATGATGCGCCAAGACCCGCCTTTTGATGTGGGATATATCACCGCAACGCATTTATTAGAGCGCCTTAAAGGCGAAACATTGGTGGTCAATGATCCTGTGTCGGTGCGCAATGCGCCCGAAAAAGTCTATGTTCTCGATTATGCAGAGTTTATGCCGCCGACTATCATTACCCGCGATCTGGATGAAGTGCGCGCCTTTCAAGCTCAGCATGGCAAGATTGTTGTCAAGCCGCTGCATGGCAATGGCGGTAAAGCGATTTTCCTTGTTCCCGAAGATGGCAGCAATTTAAGCGCTTTGTTAGAGGTGTTTAATGGCACATGGCGCGAGCCGCACATGGTGCAGGCCTTCCTGCCCGAAGTATCAGAGGGGGATAAACGGATTGT
>CALDZL010000109.1 GCA_937944295.1 uncultured Sphingorhabdus sp. | reverse complement strand
ACTCATTGCTTCTCTACCTTATCAACAATGTAACAAACAGCATTCATAATCACTCAAAACTTGCGATTATGTTCGCATATCGCTAACCGCTTTACATGGAATATATTAGTACCCGTGGAAATAGCCCCGCAATGGGCTTTGCAGACGTAACGCTCGCTGGCCTTGCCCCCGATGGCGGTTTGTTCGTGCCCGAGCATTGGCCGCGCTTTAGCCTTGAAGAAATTGCTGCAATGCGCGGACTTCCCTATGCGCATCTTGCTGCCAAAATCATGGCACCTTTTGTAGCGGGCAGCCTCAGTGAAACCGAAACATTGGAACTATGCGAGGAGGCCTATGGCAGCTTTTCGCATAAAGGCGTTACGCCCTTAACGCAGCTTGACCAGCAGCATTGGATATTAGAATTATTTCATGGGCCAACATTGGCATTCAAAGATGTTGCGCTGCAATTGGTCGGCCATTTATTTGAAAAATTCCTAAGCGGTAGCGACAAAAGTCTGACCATCGTAGGTGCAACATCGGGCGATACGGGATCAGCCGCTATAGATGCCGTTGCTGGACGCGACCATATCGAGATTTTCATGCTACATCCGCACGAGCGTATCTCTGATGTCCAGCGCCGCCAAATGACGACCATATTAGCACCAAATGTTCATAACATCGCTATCAAAGGCAGCTTTGATGATGCGCAGGCCATGGTCAAACGCATGTTTTCCGACAGCGAGATTAACGGACCGCTGCAGATTTCTGCTGTTAATTCAATTAATTGGGCGCGCCTTATGGCGCAGATTGTCTATTATTTCTATTCTGCCCTACAATTGGGCGGTCCTGCAAGACCAATAGCCTTTTCTGTCCCAACGGGCAATTTTGGCGATGTTTTTGCGGGCTATGTTGCGGCGCAAATGGGGCTCCCCATTGAACGTTTAATAGTCGCCACCAATGTCAATGATATATTATTTAGGGCATTAACCCGAGGAGATTATTCCAAAGGCGAAGTTTATCAAACCGCGTCCCCATCGATGGATATTCAAATATCAAGCAATTTTGAGCGCCTCTTATTTGATTTGGAAGGCCGCGATGGCAGCACAACCGGCGCACGGATGAAATGGTTTGAGCAAATGGGCAAGATGGTGTTGAGTACCGACTTGCGCCGCCATGCTTCTATTTTTAGTGCAGCTCGTGTTGATGAAGATGAAATGCTACGGACCATGAATATGACGCATCAAGATCATGCTATGATTATCGATCCACACACAGCCATTGGCCTTCACGCAGCACAAAACCGAGGCTTGCCCTCTGATATACCCGTGGTGACGCTAGCAACAGCGCATCCTGCCAAATTCCGCGACATTGTTGAAAAAGCGACAGGCCAGCGTCCCGCTTTACCTTCGCGAATCGGCAATTTGTTTGAACGTGAAGAGCGATTTGAAACATTGAAAGCTGATTATGACATAATATCTCAATATATTTTGAAAAATGCCAGCAATAGACACTAATTTATGAAGGACAGCGCCGCCCAAACCCCTGCATTTCATACAATGGTAAGCCACCCCCGCAATGATTATACATTAATCGACAGCGGTAATGGCCGCAAATATGAACGTTATGGCCGTTATAATTTTATCCGACCAGAACCGCAAGCCATGTGGGAACCAGCGCGCGATGATTGGCCCGCTGATGCCGAATTTATTCCTGCTGCTAATGCTGATGGCGGTGGTCGTTGGCATTATAGCGATGATATTTTGGAAGGATGGCCGCTCCAATGGAAGGATGTGCATTTCACCGCTGAATGCACCCCCTTTCGTCATTTGGGTTTCTTTCCCGATATGGACCCTGTGTGGCGCTGGATGAACGGAAAAATCGCTGGCATGAACGAAGCCGAATGTATGAATCTCTTTGGCTATACGGGCGTGGGAAGCCTTGCACTCAGCCAAGCAGGTGCCAAAGTGGTACATGTCGATGCCTCAAAAAAGTCGGTGGCAAAAGCACGCGAAAATGCAGCTTTATCCGAAATGAGCGAGCGCCCTATACGCTGGATAATCGATGATGCTGCCAAATTTACCGCGCGCGAAGTCAGGAGGGGTCGCCGCTATGATGGTATATTGCTCGATCCGCCCAAATATGGGCGCGGGCCCGATGGAGAGGTGTGGCGTCTCGAGGAAGATTTGCCCGAGCTGATTGCCAATTGCCGCGCATTATTGGATGAGGATTCTCAATTTCTATTCCTAACCGTTTATGCGGTGCGCATGTCCGCATTGGCCATCGGCAATTTGATACAAAGCTATTTTGCCGATATGGGCGGCAAAGTTGAATTTGGTGAATTGGCCGTACAAGAAGAAGCACGCGGCCATTTATTACCCACCGCTATTTTTGCCAGATGGAGCAGATAGGAAAAATATGTCAGACAGTCTTACGCTTGAAATGCATGATTTAGAGATTGATGTCTTAACGGGAATCTACAGCCAAGAAACGCATTTACCGCAACCGCTGCGTATTTCGATTAGTGCTGATTTGGAAATGGCCGATCACTATCAACCCGATACACCGCTCAATGCCTCCAAAAATTATATGGACCTCAAAGACGCCGTGACGGGCCTGCCCAAAGATGTGCATTTCACATTGATAGAGGCGGTGGCCGATCATATTATGGATAGCCTGTTTGCGGGCGATGAACGTGTACAGCAAATCACAGTAAAAATTGTCAAACTGGCGATCGCCGAAGATGGCGAGGCCATTGGTATCACTATGAAGCGTTGCCGCAGATGACGAATAAGGCCGCACCATTGGCCCTAATCACCGGAGGGTTTCGGCGCGTCGGCGCAGCAATTGCAGCGCATTTCTCTGATCATGGATATAGCTTAGCGCTGCATGGCCATAGTGATATAAAACCAGAAGAGGCTTTGCAAAATACCCTCACTCAAAATAATACACAATGGCAGGGTTTTGGTGCTGATTTGCGCCAAGCCGATGCTGCCGCTATATTAATGGATGCTGTTATAAACCATTTCGGCCGCGCGCCTGATGTGCTGATCAACAATGCATCATTATTCCAAAATGATACGGTCGATAGTCAAACCCAAGAGAGTTTTGATGCCCATATGGCCGTTAATTTTCGCAGCCCTCTATTTCTCACCAAGGCGTTGATAGAGCGCAGCGATAGGCAAGTCTCCATCATCCAAATTATTGATCAGCGGGTGCGCAATCCCAATAAAGATCAAACCAGCTACACCCTATCAAAACAGGCTTTCGCCGAATCTATTCGTACGCAAGCGCGCTCCTATGGCAAACAAGCGCGCATCAATGGCATCGCTCCTGGTTTTACGCTTGCACCCGATGGATTTGATGATACGCATATTGCCCGCATTGCTGGTGCAATGCCGTTGGAGATCAACAGTAAGCCCCAGGATATAGCGCAAGCCGCATTCTATTTGGTCCATGCGAAAGCCGTGACGGGTCAATTGCTCTTTGTTGATGGCGGTGCGCACATGGAAAGCTATGCTCGTGATTTTGAGTTCATGTAACTGGGGATATATACAAAAGCTAAGGAGAGATTATAATGCAATATTGGCTGATAAAATCTGAACCCAATGCCTATGGTTGGGATGATCTAATAGCAGAACATCAAACGCAGAAACCCCATGTTGAAACAGATAAAAATTCAGAAATAAACCTGGGCATGTGGGATGGCGTGCGCAACCATGCTGCTGCTAAAAATATGCGCGCCATGCAAATCGGCGATCACGCCTTTTTCTATCACAGCCAAATTGGTCTGGAAATTATTGGTATCGCCGAAGTCACCCGCGAGCATTATATCGACCCCACCGATCCCAAAGGCAAATTTGTCGCGGTGAATTTTAAACCCGTGCGCAAGCTGCCTCAATCTGTCACCTTAAAGGCCATTAAGGCTAACCCCAAGCTTGCCGATATGCCTTTGGTACGCCAATCGCGTTTATCGGTCAGCGCAGTGAGCGCCGGTGAATGGGCAGAAATATTGCGTATGTCGGAAGAATAAGTCATCCTGTTGGCGTTAATGGGCCGCCGATTTCAATCGCTTTTTCATAGGCATCGCGCGCCATTAATCGCTGCAAATAGGCTTTGGCATTTGGGCGCTCATTCAGCAGCCCAACCAAATTGCCTAGCTCCAGCAAATATTCCATATTGATGTCCGCACCTGTGATCTCACCCCCCACCAGAAATTCGCGCCCTTCCATATGACCATCGATGTAATCGAGCAATTTGCTCACCTCGCCATCAATAAAGCCCTTCATCAAGGGCAATTTATCGAGCCCGCCAAAGCGCGGACCAAGCAGCGCCATTAACATTGGCATCGCCACCGTACCTTCAGCAAAATGCAGCCATTCCAAATAGGCACTGCGGTCTTTTTCGCCTGCATTAATGGCTAATTTCCCATCATTAATTTCGCACAGATATTCAATAATCGCACCCGATTCAATCATGATGCGGCCATCCACCTCTATCGCGGGCGCTTTGGCAATGGGATGCAGCGCAAACATATCTTCTTGCGAGCGGTTGGTTTGCGCATCACGGTGATGCTCAACAATTTTATAGTCCGCCCCCAATTCTTCCATCAGCCAGATAATCCGAGTGGAGCGTGAAAAACGGAGATGGTGCAAGGTTATGGTCATGGTTTTGACTTTCTAATATGGGATAAAATAGGGTGATGGTTAAGAAATAAGTTCAGGCATTTGCAGATATTCGGCAAGTTCAGCAAGCGCTTGTTCGCCGCTAGTGACCTTGATGGCGGTCATACCTAGCGCCGCCGCAGGTTTGCAGTTAATACCCAAATCATCGAGATAAATACATTGTTCTGGTGCAACCGATAGGGCTTCGCAGCTCATCTGATAGATGCGCGGATCGGGCTTTCTTATACCCGCTTTGCTGCTCTCAATTATATGGTCAAAACGCGCCATTACATCGGACACGGCGGCGGCTTTTTCATCGTTAATTGCCATGCCAGCGCCCTTTAACCCGCCAGAACCAGAAGGTACATTATTGGTGATACAGCCCAATGTAAAACCCCTATCTCTGAGCAGATCAAGCGCCCGCACCATAGCGGGGCGCATATCGCCCGCGAGGCACGCCAAAACATCCGAGCCGCGCAGATCAATATCCAGCATCGCTGCCTCATTGGCAAACAGCATATCAAATTGCACAGCATCAATTTCGGCGCGCTCAAACAGCGCCCAAGCATTGCCATCGGGGTTGCTACTATTGATGCGCCGTACGCTATCTTTGGGGATGCCGCGCTGCTGTTCCATATGGTTGAACGCTTCAAAGGGTGATGATGTAATCACCCCGCCAAAATCAAAAATTATTGTGTTATATTGCATCAAAAATTCAACTTAAGCCCAGCGCGTTTCCAGCGCATCTTAATCAATTTTCCACTGCCCGATAAGCAAATATAAGCATCTTTTCTATCATCGCCGCCAAAGCAAATATTGGTGGTGAAAATATCGGGCGTTGGTACAAATTCGACCAATTCCCCCTCAGGTGAAATCACGCTAATACCGCACTCGCCGATCGTCGCGACACAGATATTGCCACATTCTTCCATTGCGAGACTATCAAAAAATTTATAACCCGCTGGCCGATAGAGCGGAATGCCTGGACCACCTGGTCCCACGTCGGGGGCGACCTTACCCGCCGCTGTAATGGTAAATTTCATCAAACGGCATGTATAAGTCTCGGCAGCATAGAGCGTTTTGCCATCAGGCGATAGTCCGATACCATTGGGATTATTCGATGGGAAAATCACTTCTTCCAAATGGCTGCCATCGGCCTTCGCATAGAATATACCCACGACATCATGTATGCGTTTTTCATAATCGACCTTGCCATGATCAGTAAACCAAAAGCCGCCATGTTCATCGAACACAATATCATTCGGCCCGCGCAATATACAGCCAAAATCACCGCTTTTATAGAGGGTTTCCACTGCGCCTGTTTCAATATCGATGCGCTGAATACTACCGCCGCTATAATCTTTAGCAATGCCGTGCGGAACAAGAAAATCATTTTCATCCTGCCATTCAAACCCGCCATTATTGCAGCAATATAATTTGCCGTCTGGCCCTAGCGCCAATCCATTAGGACCGCCTCCCGTTTCGGCAATTTTACTCTTGCTACCATCGGGAGCAATGCGGGTAATATATCCGCTTTCTATCTCGGTTAATATGATGCTGCCATCGGGCATAGCCACTGGCCCCTCTGGAAAGCGTAACCCGCTTGCAATCATTTCCATCATTTTTCTCCGCTCAATCTTCACACTGATACAATAGGATGCTAGCAAGTCCATCAAGACGCAAGACAAAAGATGAATAGAGCATCATAGGCGTTAGCGCGGGGGAGAGAATATGGGCTATAGATTAATCACTGCGAATAGGAATTATTCGAGTTGGTCGCTGCGGCCTTGGGTGTTGATGAAGGCTTTGGATATTGATTTTGAGGAGCAAATTTTATGCTTTTCAACGCCCGCTGAAAATTATGCCAATTTCAAGGCGCTCAGTCCCAACGCTATGGTTCCTTGCCTGCACGATGGTGATACCATCATATGGGATTCGCTGGCCATTATCGAATATTTGGCCGAACATCATGATGGCGTCTGGCCAGAGGAGAAAGTTGCTAGAGCATGGGCGCGCAGTAGCACCGCCGAGATGCATGGTGGGTTCAGCGCTTTGCGCTCCATATGCCCAATGAACATCGGTGTACGTGCAAAAATATATGAAAATGTCGATAGTAATTGCAACGTGACTGACGATTATCAACCCGCACTCGATCAACGGCAAGTCGCCGCACTCAACGCCAATATCCGCCGTATCAACGAACTATGGTGCGATGGATTAACGCGTTTTGGCGGGCCATGGTTAGCGGGCAAAAATTTCAGCGCGGTTGATGCTTTTTATGCGCCCGTAGTATACCGATTCCGTACCTTTGGATTGCGCGCCGAAGGGCCAGCAAAGGCATGGATGCAAGCTATGTTAGAACATCC
>CALDZL010000108.1 GCA_937944295.1 uncultured Sphingorhabdus sp. | reverse complement strand
TTACAATGAGTCCCATGTGATTTTCTATCACCATATACGCTTAAAGCGAGGTTCTCGTTGTACATGTACCCTGCAGTGACAAAAATAGACACTACGAGCATAATAAAAAGAGGTTTTATAAACATTTGTTCTTTCACTCTAAATAATTGAATGTTCTCACAAAAAGATGAAACCTTTATTACCAAAATTGCGATTTATAGGGTTTGTTTCGGGTTGGATACTAGGTGTTTAATCCCGGGATTTGATGGTGCAATATTATCCCTTGAATGGAAGGAGGACTACAACACGGAAAGACCACACTCATCCTTGGGCAATATTACACCCAACGAATTCGCCATGAAAATGGCGTTGCAAAAACAGGCTGCATGAGGCCAAATACAAACCGACGGATTCTCCAAATGTTTGGAGGAGAGTTGGGTCTCAGGTCAGTGGCAATTATTTGCGTATCAATATATCTGAGTGTTTTTTATTTTCAATTGTAATTAAATATTTGTTACTAAAATATAAGTAACATCAAAGCATACCTCAATGTGACGTAACATTATCTGCCATCAAGGCGTAACATCTGGGTTGACATAGCCTATTTGTTACAAGGTAGCCTTAGAGTCTGACTCGAAACTATTTGTTTAATTACAATGCCTTGCGATTCTTCGCGTTACAATCTTGATATGAGCAATTAATAGCCAGCTCTCTGCTGATAGAATTGATTTCTCCCAATCCTTTGCCAATCTTCGGCATCTTCCCAGCCATGCGAAGGTGCGTTCTACCACCCATCTGCGAGGTATGACTTCAAATCCTTTTGCCTTGTCAGAGCGCTTTACGATTTCCATCGTCCAACAACCCATTTTGCGCAATGCCTTCTTAAGTTGTGGGCCAGCATAGCCACCATCAGCAAAGATATGTCGAAGCCATGGATGTGATTTGCGGATTGAATTAAGTACAAAAGGCGCACCCTTCTCGTCATTTGCTTCGCAATTGCCTGCCAGGCAACGCATTTCGATCTTGTATATCAGCACTATGAATAACAAAGCCAATCAGTAATCCAATCGTATCGGTGAGAATATGACGCTTGCGTCCCTTGATTTTTTTGCCCCCATCGTAGCCTGATACGCCGCCGCTTTCAGTAGTTTTAATGCTTTGACTATCAATTACACCTGCTGTTGGTTGAGCTTCATGTCCCTCATACTCTCGCGCCATCATTACAAGTGCATGATTTATTCTGTGTAGTAGTCCACTGTCCCGCCAATCATAAAAGTAACGCTGCACAGTTGAAGATGGCGGAAAGTCATTGGGGATCATCAACCATTGGCAACCTGTACTTGCCATATACTGGATTGCATCCCATACATCCCGCAGATTAGTAGTGCGTGGACGGCCTGTCCGTTTGTCTTGAGGAAAATAAACTTCGATTAAACCCCATTCTTCATCTGTACAATCACTTGCATAACGCCCAGATTTACGCTCATATCGAGGGCGGGTGGTATCAGTCCAAACCATTGTGATCTCCTTCGAATCGTCAAACAATCCGAGTGAATCACAAGTGGCTGATATCATTCAATTAGTTTCGGGTTGGACACTAAGAGAGTTTGAAAGTGTTTCATGTTCTGATGTATTTTGTGTTTCCATATGTATGCGGATAAAGAATAAAATGAGAGCCTAAAGCTCCCCTAGACACTCGGCTTCTAATCATAAATTATCTTCCTGAGAAAGATGAGGCATCTCGTTTGTTATAGTTTCAACAAACCCTGCACCACGTTCTAAAAGAACTTCATTTCAACCTTTTAGAAACTCTTCTTCCTGAAAGACTTCCATGACATCTGCAACAGATAATTCCATAGTGAATAATAAGAATATATACTTGGTCTCATAATCATAAGACGCAGATATGACCACCACGCACTTCGTGAAGCTGTCAAGAATCCGTTCATTTGGATTGTTTTTTGCTCTGACATACAAATGCGGTTCTTTATAGCAATCGGCAGTGGTATAATTACTAAGGCTTTGACCCAGGATTATCATTGTCTATCATATAAACGTATTTATCACACACAAAAGAACCCCAGAGGGGTTCAAAGTTCCACCTAATATTTGATTTTTGCGGATGAAAGCGTGGTGAAACAACACCTCTTGATAAGAACTATATCACCAAAGCAAAGAATTGTGACACAAACTGAAGCATGACATATAGTATAGTTATTACCAAACCGTGCCAAACGGATTTGGATAATATTGCTCTGCATATTGCTAAAGATAGTCTTGAATCAGCGATTTCATTTACAGAGGAAATTCTTAACCATATCCCAAACGAGCTGTCTTTTTTTCCTCGTTCAGCTCCTATATTCCATGAAAAATTACCAAAGCATCTAAGCGGTTATCAGGGTAAAATTCATAAGTTAGTTTACTATCTCAAATCACCCCTTCTCGTAATAACTTCCTCTCCCCTTCCCACGAAGAACCAGAAAGCCATCCTGAGCTAATTGAGATAATCGAAGTTTGACAGTCGGTCGTGAAACACCAAGAAGCTTATCCGCTTCAGAGGTCGTAATACGTCCATGCTTGGCTGTGTATTCCAGTATCATTACACTTTCAGGTGGAAGGTTTTTATACTCTTCTGTCAGTTGCATTTCGAGCTTTGAAGCTAAATGATCTTTCTGCCTTTTGAGTGAGGTGAGATAAAATCTCAGCCACGGCAACCAATCTGGTTTTTCAGTATC
>CALDZL010000107.1 GCA_937944295.1 uncultured Sphingorhabdus sp. | reverse complement strand
TGAAATCTCTTTGCCATAAAAAAAGGCCAGCTCAAGGCCAGCCTTTTTCAATAATATTTGCTTTGCAAATTATGCAGATTGCAGATTGACAGCTGCTTGCTTGCCATTTTGCCCCGTTTCGATCTCATAGCTTACGCGCTGGTCTTTATCCAATGTTTGCATGCCAGCTGCTTGTACGGCTGTGATATGCACAAAGCTGTCATCACCGCCATCTTCTGGAGCGATAAAGCCATAGCCTTTGTCTGCGTTAAAAAATTTTACTGTACCGATAGGCATATTAGTTTCCTTTATGAAACGAGTTGAACTCGTTGCAAAAGCACAACGAGTCGGATCGCCGTTAGTCGTGTCGTGAATGGAAAATAGTCTGCAGCCTAGCGGTTTGCTGCACTTGCAGTAAACATATAATGCGCCATAGTCCGTCGCAAATTCCGACGCTAGCAAATATGACCTAGCATCACTGTAACCAATTAGCAAATTATGTATCATTTATTTAATTTACAGCTATATTATAGCAATTTATGCAAATATAAATGCTGGGGTTATATGAAAATTTTATGAAAATATTGCGTAAGGATAGGGTGAGAAATGTATTGCTGCTTATATTAGCAATCCTATATTTTCTTGCTGGTATAGCACATATACGCTCGCCCGAGGGTTTTTTGGCGATTACACCGCCATGGGTCCCCTATCCTGAACATATCATATATTGGACAGGTATTGCCGAGATTTTAGGGGCTATTGGCTTATGCATTCCACAAGTGCGTAAATATGCAGGCATTGGCCTTGCTCTCTATGCATTATGCGTTTTTCCCGCTAATATTCACCATGCAATATATAATATTGCCGTCAATGGTGAAACATTAAGTTGGTGGTATCATGGGCCAAGGCTCGCCTTTCAACCCATTGCCATTTGGTGGGCATTATGGGTAAGCCGCGCCATAGAATGGCCGTTTGAGAAATTAATTATATCTGATAGGTAACATTTACCCATTCTAATGCGAAACTTGAATATATTGAGGAGAAGATAATGATTATGAATGAAAATAGTGCAGATACTTCTCTTAAGAAACCCTCAATTACTGCAACTTTGTTGGTGCTGCCATTATTAATAGCAGCGCCTGCTTGCGCTCAAGAAGCTGAAGAGCCTCTGCAAGAGAGCGTGGCTGATGCTGTTGAATCTGCCAAAGAGCAGATTGATCCTATCTCGCAAGAAGAAGCACCTGAGGCACCCATATTTGATCCTGATGCTCCAGAGACAGAGGCAACAGAACCCTCAGCAGAAGCATCTGCATCGCTAGACATGATCGATGCAGCGCTTAAAGAGATTGATGATACGATTGAGCGCGATGGTAATAGTTGGCAGTTCAGTATTGATGAAACGCAGATATTAATAGTCAGCGATCCATTAGCAGAGAGAATGCGAATTATGGTTCCAATCATCCAAGCTGATTCGCTTAGCCCCGAATTATTAGCACGTATGATGCAAGCCAATTTTGATAGCGCATTGGATGCGCGCTATGCAATCGCCAATGGCCTGTTATGGGGGACGTATATCCATCCGCTGACAAGTCTATCCAAAGAGCAATTTCTATCAGGGTTGGGCCAAACTATCTCAATTGTGGCTACATTTGGTACAAGTTTTTCAAGTGGCACGGTAGTTTTTGGCGGAGGTGATAGCCAAGAAATAATCGAAGAACAGATTGAAGAGCAAGAAGAAGAGCGCGAAGCCAACAGCTTCACTTAAAATCAGGGCTTAAATAATTTAGCTAAATAATAAATCGCTTAATTTTGATCGATGCCATGCCGCGTCACCAAATTGTGATGCATGGAAAATAGCAGCACGGCGATGTAACCCAGCATCACAATCATGGGTAAAGCCAAAGCCGCCATGAAATTGAACGGCGCGATCGGCGGCATTGCTATAGCTCCCATCGGATGATGCCTTGGCCATGCGCACCGCAATCTCACCAACGCCTTGATCGTTATAATTATGCGCAGCGCTATAGAGGTGCGAGCGTGCTTTTTCATAACGCACATAGGAATCTACGGTTGGATGTTTGAGCGCTTGATATTCGCCAATCACTTTGCCAAATTGTTTACGCGTTTTCAGATATTCAATCGTGTAATCGATTACGCTTTGTGAACCACCACACATTTCTGCGCTTTGTAATAGCGCTGCGCCAAGCTCTATGTGCGTAAAAGTGGCGGTATCATTATCCGCAGCCAAAATAGCATTTCTATCGATAGTTATATGTGATAAATCAAAACTATAACTGCGTTTTGTTTCATCAATAATAGACTCGCGGCGCAGTGCATATTCAGGAATATTAGATTTTTCAATAATGGCCAATTTGGGTTTGTTATTGATCAGAACCGATACAAGAATAATCTCTGCATTATCAGCCCATAGACAAAATTGTTTGCGACCATTAAGATGATAAACACCATCCTTCAGCTCAGCTAGGGACTCTATATTTCTTAAATCCCAATCCCCATTGGATTCTGATAATGCCAGAGTTGCGATTGAACCTGCAGCAATCATCGGAAGATATTTTGATTTCTGTTCTTCACTTCCAGCAATCAAAACGGCCTGTGCTGCTATGGTCGATGATATATAGGGAGAGGCCATTAAATGACGGCCCATCTGTTCAGCGATGGGTACAACTTCGGATAATGATAATCCTATACCCTCATATTCTTCAGGAATAGAAATAGCTAACCAACCTAAATCCGCCATTTCTTGCCAAATTACCCTATCAAAACCTATATCGCTTGCCATCAGTTCGCGTACTTTGTCGATTGGAGATTTATCGCGGCAAAAATTAGTTGCAATATCCAAAATTTCAATTTGTTCTTCGCTAACGCCTATATTTCCCAATTCCATAAATATTCCTCTCACAAACTTTGTGGCATTAAGCGCAATGCGTTGCAATAAGAGATTGATATAAAATTAAGCTCTTCAGTGATTTTCAGAAATCATCTCATTTACAGTATTTTGCAAAATTATCTCTCTTTAAAATGGCCGATTAAACATATCCTTTCCGTAAAGGAAATAACCAAAACTCATAGAATATATAAATATCTAATTGCTTACATTTGTGGCATAGATTCATTCTTTAATCCTAGGGGAATCTACATGAAAAAAAATATAATCCATCGTTTAAATAAGCTTAGTTTGTTTGCTGCTGGTACGCTTTTACTCGCAGCCTGTAATCAAACAGGCGGAGAAGCCAATGCATCGGGTGCTGATACTGCAGCCGGCTCAGAATCAAGTGATATTGTTCAAGCTTCCTTTAACGAAGATGGTTCTGTCAATATTCCAACGGGCTATCGTCAGTGGGTATTCATGGGTGCGCCATTGACACCAAATGCGCTAAACGGTGGTGAAGCTCCATTTCCAGAATTTCACAACGTTTATATTGAACCCAGTGCATTTGCTGCTTTTGAAGCAACAGGTGAATTTCCAGAAGGCACGCAAATTGTTAAGGAACTAACTACGGTTCGTAGCAATAACAACGCCGAAAACGGATCATCGCAAGAAGTTAGCGGCGTTGGTTATTTCCAAGGCGAATTTGCAGGTTTAGAATTAACTGTAAAAGACAATGATCGTTTTAAAGATGAACCAGGCGGTTGGGCTTATTTCAGCTTCGGACATAAATCCCCTCCTTATGAAAAAACTGCAACTGCATTTCCAGCAGAATCATGCAACGCGTGTCATGAAGCAAGTGCCGAAACAGACTTTGTTTTCACCCAATTCTATCCTGTACTACGTGCAGCTAAGAAGTAAGCTTTCATAATAAAGGGGAAATTTTAGTGAAGGCAAAAGCTATAATAATGACAGCAGTAGGCGCTTTAGCGCTTGCTGCTTGCTCACCTTCTGGTTCTAATAATGAACCATCAGAGGTTGGTAAATGGCCATCTGATGTTGTTTCAGAAACAGGAGACATTAGTTTTCCTAAAGGCTTTTTGGATTGGCCTACACTAGGTGCTTGGTCAACGGCCGATGAAACTGGAAAAGCCAATGGTATGCACCAAGTCTATGCTAGCCCTGGCACTGCTGCCGCGTACCGAGAAACAGGCGAATTTCCAGATGGCACCGTTCTTGTGAAAGAAGTAAGAAGTGCAGCAACAGCTAACCTATCTACGGGGGCTGCAACCTATGCTACGGATAAAGGCGTATGGTTTGTCATGGTGAAAGATGCAACCAAACGTTTTCCCGATAACCCATTGTGGGGAGACGGCTGGGGTTGGGCGCTTTTTGAAGCCAAAGATCCTGAAAAACAAGTTGCTACAGACTATAAAAAAGACTGTTTACAATGTCATGTTCCTGCAAAAGACACGGATTGGATTTATGTAGAAGCCTATCCTGTTTTATGGAAAGATGGAAAGCCGCCAATTCCCAAATGGTTAGACAGCGTTAAGGCGGATATTAATGAATCTGATGACACAACAGAAGCAATGACAGCGACTGCAGTAGCAGTGGATAAACCTGCAGCATATAATGTTTGTGGCAGTTGCCATTCTGTTGAACCTGGTAAAAGCGGTATAGGTCCGTCGCTAGCTGGTGTTGTCGGGCGCAAAGCAGGCAGCTCAGAAGGATATAGTTATTCCGATGCGATGAAAACCTCTGCTATAGTTTGGAATGCAGATAATTTGGACAAGCATATTGAAGATCCAAAATCTGTAATACCTGGAAATAAAATGGCGCCACTCTTTGAAGGCGTTGTGAAAGCCGAAGATCGCAAAGCCATAATCGATTATCTGAAATCGATTTGATTATATCTGCTACAATTCATTGAAATATATCAACTCTTATAGAGTATCCAAGCTGCAAAACTTATAGTAATATTTGCTTTTTGCAGCTTGGTATCTTTATATGATATATATAACTATATTCAAATAGGTGTACATTGGATCTCAAACAGATCAGATATTTTTTATCAATTGCTGAAACGCTAAATTTTACATTAGCATCAGAACAGAATAATATTTCTCAACCCGCATTAACAAAGTCTATCCAAAAATTAGAGGAAGAATTGGGTGGATTATTAGTCATTCGGGATGGGAAGAATACGCGACTCACTGAATTAGGCCAGATTATTCGGAATGAATTTGAGAATATAGTAAAAACGCAAACACGTATAAAGTCATTGGCCGATAATCATTTAAGAGCTGGACATCATATGCTCAATATCGGTATAATTGACTCGCTTGGTCCTGAAAAATTCATAAATTTTTTCTCAGAGTTTCTGAAGGAAAATCCAAATACGCAAGTCATAGTTCATAAAGTTGATCAATCGCTATCGGAAGATGCTATATTATCAGGAGACTTAGATGCGTGTATCTGCACTCAGGAGGATTCAAAAAATCATAAAATAAAATCACTCCCTCTCTTTGAAGAACGCATTTTACTCGCCTTCGCCAGTGGAACTGATTTTGAGAGTGAAGATGAAATAGAATTAGACACAATCTGTAATCAAAATTATTTTGACAGGTTGAATTGTGATTTTAGATCAGACTTTCAGGCAATAATAGATGAAAGAAAATTGGATATTAGGCCCACTTTCCAAACGGATAGAGAAGAATGGATACAATTTTTGGTGGCTTCAGGAAAAGGTGTCTGTATGCTTGGCGAATTCTCGGCATTGATCCCAGGTATTTCCATGCGCCCCATCAAAGGTTTAGATATTAAAAGAACTGCATCTATCTCAATGGTCTTTGGTTCATCTGCTTCCGAAGCTATTATGAGATTTGAGCGTTTAGCCAAAAAATATGAATGGAAAAAACATTAATCATAGGGTTAAAAAGTTGTCATAAATTACATAATTTAGATAATATATCTTATAAATGATGGTGCGCTCTCTAAAATATAATCTGAAGCTGTCTCAGATAATTTGTTTAGATATTGTATAACCTAATATTTGGTATAAATTAATTATTACTTTGGCAACTGAGTTTTGAAAAGCCATTCACATTTCTTTAAAATCACCCAAATTGTGCTCTTGGCATATGGCCTTGCCCATAGCTCATTCGCCTAAAGCCCGACTAGCGCATTTGATAGGTCCTGAGCCTAGGTAACATTCATCATAATCTTGATAACATTTTCATCGCGCGCATCGAAAATCCGATAGGCCTCTGCGCCATCAGCAAGGTTCATCTCGTGCGAAAATAAGCCTGCGCCTTTGAGCCGACCCGACTGCAATAGCGGTATCAGAGGTTCCCAAAGGTCTGGAACAGGCGCAATACCAGCTTTTACCGTAAGTCCCTTATAAAGAATATGATTGAGCGGAAGCGCCACATCGGGTTGCGGAAGCCCTATGAATGACAGCGCACCCCCCATACGCACCAATGGCACGGTTGAGCCAACAGCGGAACTTGCGCCTGATGCTTCAAACACGCAATGCACGCCGCCTTTGGTGGCTTCTATTATTGCACCAATTGCTTCTTTGCTAGGCGCATATGCAATAGCGCCTAATTTCTCTGCTTGCGCACGGCGTGCAGCAACAGGATCAATGGCAAAGACTTGCGATGCGCCGCGCAAAAAGGCAAGCTCAATGCCTAGAAGCCCAATCGGGCCAAGCCCGACAACCGCCAGAGATTGACCAGGCTTTAAGCCTGTATTATTTATGCCGAACGCAGCAGTAGCCAAGGCATCGGTCAGCAGCACAGCTTGTTCATCATTTATGCCATCTGGAATGCGCATCAGGGTCTGGTCTGCATTGGGAATCTGCACAAATTCTGCTTGCCCGCCGTTCATATCATTGCTCAAACCAAAGGCCGTTGACCTCCTGCACTTTCCAGGACTCCCTGTAAGGCAATATGTGCATTCCCCGCATCCTGTGCCCCCTGCGGCTAAGACCTTGTCCCCGACCTTCAGGTCATGCACATCTGGCCCGATCTCGACGACCTCGCCAATAAATTCATGGCCTACGCAAAATTTATGCTGCTCTGCATCATAATTGGTCTTGCCAATCTGGTCGCCATGATAAATGTGAAGGTCTGATCCGCAAATGCTGCATTTATTGACCTGCATGATAACGGCATTGTCGATAGTGCGCGCGGGGTCTTTGAAATCCTCATAGCGAATATCACGCGGCCCATTAAAGACTAGGGCTTTCATTATGTTTCTCCCTTGATCGAAACGATCTTTTGCCAAGCTAGCCGATCCTGTAATCTCTCAAAATAAGTTTCTACACGATTTGGCAAGGGCAGTCTACAAAGCTTGCTTGCCAGAAACAGGCTATATCCAACCGAGATATCAGCAGCGGTGAATCTCTCTGAGGCAATATATGACCTTTGGCTAAGATGGTTATTGAGCATCTCAAAAGCCTTCTCGGCTTGATATTTCACATAAGTTTCGAAATCTTCGGATACAGCATATTTATCAACGCCCATCATTTGACCAAGATACACCGCGAGATAGTGCGATAGGCCGCTCTCGACCATGTGCAGCCAAGTCAAATAGAACCCAAAGTCGGCCTCGCCGGGTTCGACACTCAAGGGTGATGGCCCGTGTTTGGCGAGAATATATTGCAATATGACTGTGGACTCTAGAATAAGCTTATCGCCATCATACAGGGCTGGCACCTTCCCCATGGGATTAATCTCTCTGTAGCTATCAGATGCAAAATAATCTGCATAATAGGCCATCACTTTTAAATCGAAATCGAGTCCCATCTCTTCGATCAACCAAAGCGGCCGCAAGGAACGAGAATTTGGTGTGTGAAACAAAATTAAAGCCATGACTTTCCTTACGGTTGCTTTGCATGAATTTGGACAATCACTTTGCCCTCGACTTTACCATCCG
>CALDZL010000106.1 GCA_937944295.1 uncultured Sphingorhabdus sp. | reverse complement strand
ACAATCCAGACAACCCTATGGCTGGATGGGATATGGACCGACGCAATGAATTTCGAGATAGGGTTTTCTCAATAATTACTGAAACAAAGTCTTGTAAAATAATTGCTTGCTCATGTGAGTCCCCTTTAGCGTACGAACTTGGCAATGTTAATGATCAAGATGATTTATACTTTAGAACTTATAAAATTGTAACTGAAAGATTCCAATATTTATTACAAGATATTACTAGGACAAGTGGCAGAGATACCTATGGACTGATAGTTGCTGATCATCGCGGGCGCGGTGATGATGATAAAATGCGTCACCAGCATGAACGGCTTGTTCGAGAAAGTGGAAGGCACACCTCCAACTATAATAATTTCATTGAAGGTCTCTTTTTTGCTCCTAGTCATTTAAGCTTAGGTATTCAGTTGGTAGATATGATTGCAGGAGCAATATGGCGAGCACAAAGTTATAATGATAACACATGGTATGATAGACTCCGTCCATCTTTCAGATCTTCACCCTTAGGTAAGATTGATGGATATGGTATAGGAAGGTTTCCAAAAAATGGATGGAAAGGTATAATATTAGACTAGACGCCGAGTGAAGCCATAGCTTCATCGTGCTAAGTGACGCACTCTCGGCAATATTCTTTTAATGAACTCACTGCTAAATGTCAATATTTTTCGATATTACCTACATTGCAGCCAGTTTAAAAGAAAAGGGCGTCAAGGACGCCATTCTCCCAGTATAATTAATACAAGGCAAAAAGCCAGATATTCCATGGGTCGATGCGTCCGTGCTAAAATCTGCCAAGCGCGAAGATAGCAGCAAGCAAGGAACATTGATCTAACATATAACTTATAGGATTATAAAACCTTATTTCCGTCCGAACAGCTTTTCGACATCATCAAGCGCGAGCTTCACCCATGTCGGGCGGCCATGATTGCACTGCCCACTATGCGGCGTCACTTCCATCTCGCGCAGCAGCGCATTCATCTCCGCCACATTAAGCACGCGCCCAGCGCGCACGCTGCCATGACAGGCCATAGTCGATGCGACCAAATCAATACGTTCTTTCAGCGATAATGCTTCATCATAGACACCAATTTCATCGGCCAAATCGGTGATGAGGTCTTGCACCGCTCCGCTGCCCAGCACCGCAGGCACGCTGCGCACCAAAATCGCCGCAGGGCCAAAACGCTCTAACTCCATGCCAAATTGCGCAAGCTCTTCGAAACGACTTTCGAGACGATCACAAGCCACTTCATCAAGTTCTACCACCTCGGGCAATAGCAAAACCTGCGATGCGACTTTATTTTCGCTCCCTTCAATCGCGGCGCGCATGCGCTCCAAAACTAGACGTTCATGCGCTGCATGTTGATCGACAATGACAAGGCCATCCTCAGCCTCTGCAACAATATAAGTTTTCGCTACCTGTCCGCGTGCCACACCAAGCGGATGTTTCGCACTTTGCGGTACGGGCGCATGCGCTTCTTCAGCACGGCCCATCAGCGGCGCAATATCATCAGCACCAGCCGTAATTTCACCCGTCAATGGATCATATTGCGCTTTATAATCTGTATTTTGTTCGGCCAGAGATGAAGGCGCATAATCACCTCGCAAACCACCCTCACCGCTGCTACCATATTGCCGTTGATCAATCGGTAAGGGAGCAGAATTCGATGCTCCTAAACCAGAATAGTCCTGCATCGAGGAACTTTGATTCATAGTATGATGCGACTGATCAAAAATATTATGCTGCGGGTCTGGCGCGATAGGTTCCACTTGCCAATTGGATGCTGCATTTTCGGCAGGGCGCTGCACCGCCCGAAAACCGCCTTGGTCTAGTGCGTGACGCAAGCCCGATACGATCAGGCCTCTCACTTGCGTGGGATCACGAAATCGCACCTCGGTTTTGGCGGGATGAACATTCACATCCACCTCATCTGCGGGCATATCGATAAAAAGGGCGACCACGGCATGGCGGTCACGCGCCAGCATTTCCGCATAAGCTCCGCGAATAGCACCAATGAGCAAACGATCCTTCACAGGACGACCATTCACAAACAAAAATTGATGATCAGCGACACCGCGATTAAACGTAGGCAGACTTGCTATACCACCCAGTTTCACATTACCGCGCTGCAAATCCACGGCCACGCTATTTTCGGCAAGAGCATCGCTAGTAAGAGCAGCCACACGCTCCGGCGGACTCATACCAGCTTGAACAGACAAAGTGCGCCGTCCATCATGTTCCAACGAAAAGCCAATATCGGGCCGCGCCATGGCTAGGCGGCGAATGCTATCCAATGATGCAGCATATTCTGAGCGCTTACTGCGCAGAAACTTGCGCCGCGCGGGGACTTTTGCAAATAGATTTTCAACGCTAACCCGTGTACCAGGCGGCACAGCGGCTGGTCCTTCATAGGTTTTTACGCCATGATCAGTAGTGATGCGATAGCCATCACTTTCCAGCGTACGGCTTTCTATAGTGAATTTAGAAACACTGGCTATTGATGGTAATGCCTCTCCGCGAAAGCCCAATGTTGAGACCATCTCAATTGCATCATCTGATAATTTAGAAGTCGCATGACGTTCCAGCGCAATGGGAATTTCATTTGCGTTCATGCCGCAACCATTGTCCGCAACAATGATCAAATCTAGCCCGCCATTGGATAATTTTATGTCAATCTGCGTTGATCCTGCATCAACAGAGTTTTCCACAAGCTCTTTGAGCGCGCTTGCAGGTTTTTCCACAACCTCGCCAGCGGCTATTCTGTTGATAAGTTCGTCTGGTAGTCTTCTTATTGACATGCTAACAGCAATAGACCAAGCGATAAAAATAGGCGAATCTTTATAGTAAAATTTTACGATTTTTTTTCAATATCACTGGTTTTCATATCATCTGTTGGCTATAGAGATTAGCAAAATACACAAACATCTTAACTCGACAAAATAGCATAAGGATTTACCCATCACAATGTTTGGTTTTAACAAATTATTTCGGCTAGGGTCGCAGGATATGGCGATTGATCTAGGCACTGCTAACACCGTAGTTTATGTTCGGGATCAAGGAATTGTCCTCAATGAACCATCAGTTGTTGCGATTGAAACCCTCAATGGCATCAAAAAAGTAAAGGCCGTTGGTGATGATGCCAAATTAATGATGGGCAAAACGCCAGACAGCATCGAGGCTATTCGACCGCTGCGTGATGGTGTGATAGCTGACATTGATGTCGCCGAGCAAATGATAAAACATTTTATCCACAAGGTGCATGGCAAACGCCGTATGTTTAGTTATCCACAGATCGTTATCTGCGTTCCTAGCGGTTCAACGTCTGTC
>CALDZL010000105.1 GCA_937944295.1 uncultured Sphingorhabdus sp. | reverse complement strand
CCCATAAGGAAGAGCATCCACCAGTGAAACCGCCCACCATTGGAATTGATATTTGTCCCGTTCGGCCAGATCAAGCGCAGCGGCGAGCGTTTGCGGACGGCCTTTGACATCGAATGCGATAGCGGGGAAGGCGTCCTTCATCCGCTTTTCGATTAAGCTGACGGCAAGATGGGTAATATCAATACCAATCCATTGGCGATCAAGCTTTTCTGCGGCGTGAACTGCCGTGCCGCACCCACAAAATGGGTCTAATATCACATCGCCATCATTGGATGATGCGGCCACAAACTTTTCCAGTAGTGCAGTAGGCTTTTGAGTAGGATATCCTAACGCTTCTTTACTGGATGAATAATTGGTAAATCCTATAGGGTCTGTTATCAAATCTTGGATAGGATTGCCTCTATCACTAACAGCGTATCTTTTTAAGCCTGGCCAAAACCCTTTCTTCGGGTGTACGATTAAACCCGCCTTATCAAGAGCATCTAATCTATCATGCACACCTGCAATGGATTTGTATCCAGAAATTAATTCACGTTCAATATAATCAGCATAAGTCCCTTTTTTTGGTGCTGACCACACTCTTCCTCTAGTGATTATATCATAACCATTCCAAGGTTTAGCGGATTCGCCGCCAGTTTGTCCGTGGGATGGTCCCGTAAGGTCTGCTGATCTATATCTACCACGATCATCCTGTGAAGGATAAGCAGATGTCATGCTATCTTCGGTTCTCGGTGTTCTTACTGTATCGCCATTCCATGTATATTTATCTGTTTTTGTATAGAATAATAGTCTGTCAGTTATCTTACCAAAACGTTCTGCATCATTGTGTGAGGTTGCTCTTTTCCAAACAATTTCATTGCGATAGTTTGTGGCCCCGAAAACACCATCGAGCAAAAGTTTCAAATAATGACTCGCCGTTGGATCGCAATGCAAGTAAAGGCTACCCGTGGGTTTAAGCACGCGGTGCAATTCAATTAGGCGCACCGCCATCATCGCCAAATAGGCCATCATATCATTTTCACCCAAGAAGCTGCGCATGGCATTGAGCAGATCAAAAGCAGCAGTATTCCCCGATTTCATAACATCATCAAAGGCTTCTTCGGCGCTGTCGTTCCAATGCCATGTGTCTTCAAATGCCTCTATCTGAGCATCACTATCTTGTCCCTCGGGTGATTTGAACAATATGTTATAATTGGCATTGCTGTTAAATGGCGGATCAAGATAGACCAGATCAACGCTCTCATCCGCGATATGCTCTCGCAGCACGTGCAGATTATCACCATAATATAGGGTATTGCTCATAGCTATCGATTACGCATATTTTGATTATATTGCAAATGATCATCTTTGTGGCTGATTTGTAGCAACATTGGTTGGAACGCAACATAATCATTGCGGCTTTGACATCCATTTGCCTTTGGTGCGGCTAGTCAGATGAAATTGAAAACAGCGATCACATTTATAGGGGCGTAATATAAGATTAGATTGCTCTATTGCCAGAATAGCGGCTTCTCTGGTCGCATAATTTTGTTTCTTTTTACAGATACGCAGACGCGTGCGCATTTTAATATCCACTAATTGGGATACGTGATAAAAAGGCTAGATAATGGCTGGCAGTTTCTTGAGGTACTTCAATTTGTGGATAATGACCTATATTCTCTAATCGTGCCAGATAAGCTGGCTTGCCAATTATTTGCAAATAATAATCTACCATATGTGAGCCTGAAATTGGGTCAGCAGAACCATTGATAATCGCTATTGGAATATGGGTGTCTTTAAGTGCGGAACACCATCTTACTCTATATTTTTCACGGTCGTTGATATATTTTATAAGACGATGGAAATCAACCAGGCGGCTGTTATAATTAACCAATTCCCAAAAGGAATTCATCTCTTTTATAGTAGGTTGGGTATAGGACCCAAAAGTTTCTGATAAGGATTGTACAAATATCTTCTTATTAATAAGTGCATTAAAAATAAATCCGAATGGACTGTTTAATATTTTTTGCGATAATAGTGGTTTATGGGTTTCTGGGAACAAACCACCATTTAGCAAACAACAACTAAGCCATTGACCAACACCCTTGCGTTCATTCTGGCGTGCCAATAATTCTTGGGCTACTGTATCTCCATAATCATGCGCGAGGATATGAAATTGGTTTAACCCTCTCTGCCTGATTAGGGTTTCTACAATATCAGCTTGTTCCATAATTTTATATTTGTGCCTCACAGGTTTTTGGGAAAGCCCAAGACCCAATAAGTCCATAGCAATTAATCGTCTGGGTTTGCTTGATATGCCACCCAACAATGGCCAGACCCTGCTCCAATCTCGGCTGGCTGTCGGAAAACCATGTAACATCACAATCGTTTCTTGATGTGGATCGCCATTACCGCCTTCATCAATGATAAAGATATCATAGCCATTTATCTTGTGAATTCTTCCGCGTGCTCTCCAATGACTTACAGAAATCATATGGTTTTGCGCACTGCTATTAGGCCAGTGGTCTCCATACTCATTACCATCATATCATCTTGATTATAAACGCGTATATTTGCTGTAATAATACCCATATCAGGCCTTTTTGTGCTTCGTCTTTTGGTTAGAGTTTCACTTTCACAGCGTAATGTATCGCCTGGATATACGGGTATTTTCCATTGTAGATTTTGTAAACCTGGCGAACCCAGACTGGCTTGTTTATGCGTTTTGAGATTATCGACCATCATACGCATAGTCATAGATGCTGTATGCCATCCACTAGCCGACAGCCTACCAAAGTGTGTGGCTGCTGCTGCTGCATCATCCAAATGAAAAGGCTGAGGGTCATATTTACTGGCATATTCAATTACCTCCGTGCGAGTAACCCTGTAACTGCCGAATTTTTCTGTGATACCTATTTCAATATCTTCATAATATCTCATAATCTATATTTGCACGAAAATACAATGCGATGGCAAGTATAAAGTTATAACAGTCTATTGAAATGGTGAATAATTGTTCAATAGATATTATTCGGGCGTGGAATTTCCTACGACTAATTTCGTAAATGTGGATTGGCTGTAATCGCCATTGGCTTTGTCAGTTTCCCAATCACCTGTTCCTGCACATCCTGCGCTCCATAGACCGCCTTCCCCTTTTGTGACGCTACATTGATTATAATTGCCTGCTTTAAAATAAAGCGTGTCACCGCCATAGCTATAGCGATTATCAAATGTGTCAGCTTTGCCATTGGCGTCAATCTGGCTGACTAAGCTTTTTTTGAACTTCACTGTGCCATGGCGTTCGTTATAAAATGTCAGATACATTGTATTACGGTGTACATTGATGGTATAACTAAACTCTTCATTGAGTGCGATGCCCTTTTGACCTGGGTCTTGATCGCTTATCCAGCTATTACCAAAGACAGGATAATCAATATCGGTGCGATTGGGATCATCCTTTGCAAGATTGCGTTCATAGGTCCAAAATACAGAACCCATATCGTGGTTAGGCCATTTTTTATAAAATATTTTAATAGGTTCATTACCCCATCCAAAGCCACCTTTATTATTACTATATTTGGTGGCGTGGATTTGACCAACAACGGTTGAATAGGCTGCGCGCGCTGATGGGTTGGATGAATTTTTTGCGACATGGTTGACCGCAACAGTCGCTTCCATCTTACCGCCTACGGAACCAAATTTATCAGAATCTTTTCGGGCTTCAACAGCAAAATTATTTTCTGCACTATGGGTTTTGATGCGGGTGTTTTTACCCCGCAGCATATAGCGTAATTCGCTGCGTGTGTTTGATGAGTTTTTTGTGGAAGGGGCTTTATTGGGTGATGCAAATACCATTGCGCCTTGATCGTTCAAGTAGAAAAAATCGGGATGTGAATATTTTTGAATTTTTGCGACCGTAATTTCATCAGGTTTATTATCACCATTATCATCTGTTGGCAGAGTGATTTTCCAATGACTCAAATCAAATTTGCTAGCAGGAGGAAGTGATTTACCATCGTCTTTGGCAGATTGGGCAGCATTTGGTTTCAAAATCGCAACCATCGCCAGAGAAGTAGCAATACTTAACAATAATAAATTACGCATGATATTCTCTCCAATAATTAATTTTATCATTGTAATGATATAGTCTTGAAAAGATAGTGTCTATGATTTCGTAATTTTTTTACAAAATATATGGACTTTATATATTAAGATTACGCTCAGAGAGATTGCAATCAATTAAGGGTTGTAACCGAGCTGTTCTCATGATGATTTGCATAGAATTATAGGAGATTGAAATGATTCGTGCACTTAATCATACAAAATTAGACTTAGCATCCTGGACAAAGAAATCATTATTGTTGGCAACGATACCTGCAATGATGATAGCTTCTGAGCCAATTTCAGCGCAAAAATCTGAATCAAACGATAAGGATGATAGCAAAGTTATTGCTAAGATAATTGATGAAGGCTTAAACCGATCAGAAGTGATGGTGAGTGCGCATGAATTGCTCGATGGTATAGGAGCACGTCTCTCAAATTCCCCGCAAATGAGACAGGCTGAGACTTGGGCCGTTAATAAGTTTACGGGATGGGGATTAAAAAATGTCCGTAAAGAGGGATTTGAATTTGGCCGTGGTTGGTCCATTAATGCCTCATCCGTAACCATGGTTGCACCGCGTCCTTTGGCTTTAACAGCTATTCCAATTGCTTGGACACCGCCCACCAATGGGACGATACAATCACAAATCATCGTTGCTCCTATTTCAAAGAAAGCTCATTTTGATAAATGGCGCGGTAAATTGGCGGGTAAAATTGTTATGATAAGCCTGCCAGGTACAGGAGATGAACCAACTCGACCAGCCTTTCGCAGATTAGAAGGGGATGATTTTAGGCGTTTGGATGAGTTTCGCCAGCCCACCCACGATCCCAAAGCCAATGATCGCCGATTGAAACGTGCTGAATTTGCCGAAGCATTAGATGCATTTTTGAGCAGCGAGGGAGCGCTTGCATGGGTCAGCCGTGCAAGGCGCGATGGTAAATTGTTGCACGGCGAAGGCTATACGCACCGTGTCGGCAGAACGCCTAAATTGCCAGGCGTTGAAATAGCCGCTGAAGATTATCGCCGTTTGGCGCGTCTCGCCAAGACAGGAGAGGCGCCAACACTGGCAATTAATAGCAATGTGCAATTTCATGATGAGGATACGAAAGCATACAACATTATCGCTGAAATTACTGGGACTGATCCTAAAGCAGGCTATGTAATGGCTGGCGCGCATTTTGATAGCTGGGCTGGGGGTGATGGCGCGGTTGATAATGCATCGGGAAGCGTCGCAGTGATGGAAGCTGCGAGGATACTCTCTAAACTCAAAGTACGTCCAAAGCGCTCTATACGTTTTGTCCTCTGGGCGGCGGAAGAGCAAGGTCTGCTTGGTTCATTAGCTTATACAGAACGCCATCTTGCCAGCCGTCCTCCAGCGCCTGAAAGTGCCAACGGTCTGGCGCGCTTCTTTGGTTGGGGGAATCGTTTCCCGATTACTACTAAGCCAGGTTATAATGATATGAAGGCCTATTTTAACATAGATAATGGATCGGGTAAATTACGCGGTATATATGCCGAGGGTAATATTGCAGCAAATCCAATCTTATCCAGTTGGTTGTCGCCTTTCAAATCTATGGACGCAAGCCGCGTCGTTGCGGGTCCTACGGGCGGTACTGATCATGTATTTATGCAACAAATTGGCCTTCCTGCCTATCAATTTATACAAGACCCGCTCGATTATTTTGCACGATTGCACCATACTAATGTTGATACGTTGGATCATCTCAGACCCGCTGATCTGCGTCAAGCTTCGGTGGTATTAGCAGGGGTATTATTGCAAGCGGCCAATGATAGTAAAACCATCCCTCTAAAACCCTTGCCAACCAAACCGAAACCAACCGATCCGTTCAAATATGATAATCCAGACGATGAGATTGAATGATAATATAGATGAGGCACGTTAGGGTTTTAACGTGCCTTTGTTTCTAATATTTTTTAATCTCATTTATCTATCAAATAAATCTTATTAAATTATGTTTCACTTGAAACTATTACGCGCTTGCTCCACATAAATTTTATGCACCATAAGATGATAAAAAAAGCATTACGCCGGCAATTTATACTGGCCAAACCTGGGACACATTATGACCCGCGCATGGATACGCATATCGAAAAGCATGGGGCCACCGCAAGCGCCTTTATGACGTCCAATGATTATGATCCCGAAACGGCCGAGGCGCAACACGCCCATTATTGTGCGCTACTGGCTCAGCATAATATCGGCACAACCATTATTGATACTGATGTCATCGATATGCCCGATGGGAAAATGCATGATTTGGTGTATATGGCCGATCAACATTGCAGCATCTATACAATAGAGCAAAATGGTAAAGATAACATAACAATCACTTATTATTTAATGCTGAGCAATTTTGCGAACCTATCACGCCAAGCCGAAGTGGATATACAAGCCCATTATCTAAAGCAAAATTTTGCTCAACTCAAATCGCAATATCCGCAATTCAATTTCCAAATGGTCGAGCAAGCTTTTGATTATAAATCCGAAGGTGGTGATTATCGATATTCACCTTTTCATGGCGTGATGATGATAGGTAATCGTGCTGATGGAGCTGTTGACCCAAAAGGCGGGCGTACCGATATTAGGGCGCATCAACAATTTCATGAACTAACAAATATCCCCATATTAAGCCTCGAAGTGCGCGAGCCATATTTTCATTTGGATACTGTCTTAGCACCTCTTTGGCGCGGACATATGATTGTCTATCCTGCTGGTATGAGCGCAGAAAGCTATGGCCGATTGCGCTATGAAGCCTTTGAAGAACATGGTCTTGATGCGGATGAATATTGTATCGAGGTCAGCCAAACGGATGCAGAGAGTTTTGCCTGCAATGCGGTGGTGACCGATGTGGATACACTATTAATTCCCAAGGTCAGCGATGGTTTAATCGCTCGCATTAATGCAAAAGGCTATAAAGCCGAAATGGTGGATGTGAATGAATTTATCAAAGGAGCAGGGGCGCTCAATTGCATGAAATGCGATAGCAATATGGTGCATATCCCTGGTGGATTAATGCGCCAACCCGATTTTTTTGATCATTTTGGACTGAAGTGAGAACTTAGAAAGTCTGCTTAAACATTGAATTTAAAATGCATGACATCACCATCTTGGACGATATATTCTTTGCCCTCTTGGCGTAATTTGCCAGCATCACGGGCTGCGCTCTCACCGCCAAGCGCGGTATAATCATCATAAGCAATGGTTTCAGCGCGGATGAAACCACGCTCAAAATCGGTATGAATTTCACCAGCGGCTTGCGGAGCTTTTAACCCTTTGCCCAATGTCCATGCACGTGATTCTTTTGGACCAACGGTGAAAAATGTAATTAAATCGAGCAGGTCATAACCCGAACGAATGATACGCGATAGGCCAGGCTCATCAAGGCCCAACTCGTTCAAAAACTCCATGCGATCATCCATGTCCATACCGACCAATTCGCTCTCAATGCGGGCTGAAACGACCACGGCATTGGCGCCTTGCTCTTTGGCCATTTCAAATACTTTTGCGCTATGGTCATTGCCGCTCGCTGCGCTTTGTTCTTCAACATTGCAGACATAGAGGATGGGTTTGGATGTAAGCAGTTGCGCTTGGCGGAATATTTTTTCTTCCTCAGCGTCATTGCGTTCGGTCAAGCGCGCAGGTTTGCCATCGCGCAACAATTCTAAAGCTTGCTCCAAAATCGGCAGCATGGCTTTGGCTTCTTTATCACCACCCACCGCACGTTTTGATAAGGCAGGGACGCGCTTTTCCAGTGATTCCAAATCCGATAGCATCAGCTCGGTTTCCACCGTTTGCGCATCTGATACAGGGTCGATACGATCATCAACATGCTGAATTTCTTCGCCGACGTCAGCATTTTCAAAACAGCGCAGCACATGAACAATGGCATCCACTTCGCGGATGTTGGCGAGGAATTGATTGCCCAACCCTTCGCCTTTTGATGCACCGCGCACCAGTCCTGCAATATCAACAAAGGCAAGCTGCGTTGGAATGATTTTGGCGCTGTTGGCGATGGCGGCTAGCTTATCAATGCGCGGATCGGGCACCGATACATTGCCGACATTGGGTTCGATGGTGCAAAATGGGTAATTGGCGGCTTGCGCGCTTTGCGTATCCGTAAGCGCATTAAAAAGCGTTGATTTCCCAACATTGGGAAGCCCCACTATACCGCATTTAAAACCCATCATCTTGCTCCATCTTTATGCACATATAATTGCCCAATGTACCTTGAGCATGGCGCATAGCGATATATGGATTAAGATGCTAGCGTAAAGAATTGTGAAGGTATATTTATTGGTCTAGAATGGCTAATTCAATAATAATTTGATATTGGGCTATTTAATTTTACCACTGATTAAAATCAATTAGGTATATACCAATCAACACTATCGGAATATTTCCCTTCTACAGCAGTACCATTTGCATCAGTTGCGGGAATAAAGCGCGCTTTGCGTTTCACAACCTTGCAAGTGGCTTTATCCAATATTTCATGACCACTGCTTTTGGTAATGTCGCAGTTTTCAACACGGCCTTTGTTAGAGATAGTTACCAGATATGTAGTAGTGCCCTGTAATTCTCTACGAAGGGCTTTTAATGGATAATCACTTGGGGTGGCCCATCGATTAGGGTTAGTTGTAGGAATAGGCTTGGTTCCTTCGGCTACTTCCTGTTCCTGTGACGTCTCATTATTGCTCGCACTTTGCTCTTCGCTAGATGAAGCTTGCGTATTTGCCACCAATAATAATATTAGTGCGATATGATTAAGCATAAATCCTCCTGATAATCATCATTCGCTAATCATAGTGAAGCGCAAATGATTATTAGTAAAGGGTGTGATTTATTATTTAGCTATGCACCGCTTTTATCCATGAGCCAAAGGGGGATGCGCCAAGCCATTGCTGCTGCGTATCCGCTGATACTTTGTTAATCGCAATTTGGGGTTTTGGTCCAGGATGCACTTCTTTACGTAAGGGGCGTTGTCCCGCTGGCATGCCCATAATCTCTGCAATCGCATGCGGTATGTCCATTGGGTCAGCTTCGCGCCCGCCACCTTGTGCTGCGCCCATCCGAGCGGTGAGAGCAGGATAAGCATCTAATAAAGCTTTATCGCTGCGGGCCAATAGGGCCTTGTCATAAGCATTGCGCTTTTTCCATATGTCGGTGGGATAGCCGCCAGGTTGAATGATAGTAACATCGATACCATGCGGAACCAGCTCATAAGCCATTTGCTCGGACATCGCTTCTAGGGCAAATTTGCTGGGTGAATATTGCGCAAATCCTGGCACCATAACGCGGCCAAGCTGCGAAGAGATGTTAAAAATTTGTCCCGATTTTCTGGCACGCATGGCGGGTAGGGCGGTCAATGTAACGCGCTGTACGCCAAAAAAATTGGTATTAAAAACCAATTGTGTTGCCTCTAAATCTTGGACTTCGATAGGGCCAGCCATGCCAATGCCGGCATTATTGATGACCACGTCTAATGCACCGCCTGCGATTTTCTCGGCCTCGGCAACGCCTTTGGTGACGCTTTCATCGGACAAGACATCCAATTCAACAATATGAAGGTCAAGATTTTCTCTTCTAGCAATTTTTGCCAGATCATCCGCTTCGGGACGAGGTAGGTTGCGCATCGTGGCAATCACTTTTGCACCCTCTCGCGCATAATGCAGCGCACCCAAATATCCAAAGCCAGAAGACGTCCCTGTGATGAGGATAGATTTGCCAATTAATTTTGGTCGGATGGTTTTCGCTGCTGCCATAGTGGGTATTGCGGCGGCAGCGCCCATTGCGCTTGCACCAGCCAATATCTGACGGCGGTTTAATTTTTTATCCATACTCTCTCTCCTAAACTTTCATATTTTGCATGCGCATAGCATAATCTGTCATGAACCTTATAGTATCATTTTGTGCAAGCCAATGGGCTTCTGCACCAATGGACCCCAGCATATCGGCCAAATCATTAATTTCATCTTTGGCATAATTGCCCAGCACATATCCGCTGACGCGATCTTTATGCCCTGGATGACCAATACCAATGCGAATACGGCGAAAATTCTCGCCAATATGTTTAATGGTACTTCTTATCCCATTATGCCCTGCGGCCCCACCGCCAGTCTTTATCTTGATTTTAAAGGGGGCGATGTCCAATTCATCATAAAAAACGGTAACATTTTCGGGGGACAATTTATAAAAATCCATCGCTGCTCTAATGCTGCGGCCGCTCTCATTCATAAATGTAGCGGGTTTAAGAAAGAGGATTTTTTGATTTTCAATGCGGCCTTCTTGCACCCATCCGAGAAATTTCTTCGATGGTTCAGGCAGATTATGAATTTCTGATAGCGCATCAATAGCCATGAAACCAACATTATGACGGTTCATCGCATATTTTGATCCTGGGTTTCCAAGGCCGACCCAAAGCTGCATCATATTCTCCAATCAATATGGATATAGGTTAGAAAAACCAATTGCGCAAAAAAAATGACCATCGCAATGGCCATTTCTTTTTAATCTACAGCGCAATGAAAGAATTAGCTATCCGAAGCTTCGCCTTCGGCAGATTCTTCACCTTCAGCGCCTTCGGCTGCTTCTGCATCGTCTGATTGTTTCAGAGCTGATGGAGCCACAACGGTTGCAATGGTAAAGTCACGATCAGTAATCGCGCTTTTGCTGCCATCGGGCAGTTTAACGTTGCTGATGTGAATACTATCGCCAATTTCATAGCCCGTTACATCAATCTCGATTGTGTCTGGAATGTTCGCTGCATCACAGACCAATTCTAGTTCAAAGCGTACAACGTTCAAAACGCCGCCGCGTTTCAAGCCTGGTGATGCTTCTTCGTTGACGAAATGCACAGGGACAGAAACGTCAACGGTTGCATCTTTCGAGAGGCGCAAAAAGTCAACATGTAGGGGGCGATCTGTTACTGGGTGAAAGGCCACATCTTTAGGTAGGGTGCGCAATGATTCTTCACCAACGCTCACTTGTACCAAGCTGTTGGTAAAGCTGCCTGTCATAAGCAGTTTAATCAGTGCTTTTTCTTCAACGTGGATAGATAGTGGTTCTTGCTTATCACCATAAATAACGGCGGGTACTCGGCCTTCTCTGCGCAATGCACGGGAGGCTCCCTTGCCAACCCCATCGCGTTTTTCGGCTGATATTGTCAGCTGATCGCTCATAATGTTTCTCCAAATATATAATGTTTTCGCTTATCGCTCCTCCAGGGATGAATGCGTATGCGAAGCAAGGCCTTTAGCGGTGAATATGATATAAAGCAAGCTTTGCTTCTGTAGGATGTAAGGATCTGATCTAATCAGAGAATTTACTGGATACGTTCCAATCTATAGCCAGCTTTTTCCAATAGTTTGGGAACACCTTTTTCACCCACCAGATGCGCTGCACCAACTGCGACAAAATATTGTTTCTTGCCTTCTTGTGTTAAAATTTTATTCAGCTTTATGGCCCATTTTTTATTGCGATCATCCAGTAGACCTTTACGAACTATGGGTAGCGCCATAATCCCGCTATCGCTGAGCAGATTATCAATATCGCCATCGAGCCACGCATTTAGCAGCCGCAGAAAAGCCTCCTCGCTTTTATGTGCGTCTTGAACGACTGATTGCAGCATAGCACGTTGCTGTATTTCCGATAGATTATCAAATACTGCAAATTGCGACGCGGCAGTTTCAAGACCCTGTATTTCTCTATCCTTGAAATGTTTTGATAATATAGTTTCTACACCCAATGAGCGCTTCAACCCCAGTTCATCGGTTAGGCTATTGGCTATCGCCAAAGTTGCCGCCCATGTCTCCATAGAGCTTAGAATATTTTCTGATAGGTTTTGCTGATCTATCAACTGATCTAATGCAATTTTGTCCTTACCTGTTAAGCGCGATAATATAGCAGGAGTTTGTTCATCCTGTGCCATTTGTAGAAATATTTCGGAGATATTCGCGGTATCCTCCAGCCCCAATGTTTCGACAACCAAAATATCCGATGCATCGATAGCTTTTTCGAGCGCAGGGGTGGACCAGGCGGCTCCTTCGGGTAGCAGATGGACAGTTCCAAAAAGATAGAGGCTGTTTTGCGTTTCGCTACTCTCATGTGGGGTATCAAGTCTTACCTTCCATAGGGCAGGTGCGCCAGATTTATTAATTTGGATAGTATCGCTATCGCAGGCGGATATAATGGATAAAAATAGAAACAAGAAAATATAACGCATAAGCTGTTATAATCAACAAACATAAAAAAAAAAGGCCAAAGCATGAGCAATGGCCTTTCTCAATTATGTCTGTCTATTAGTTTATTTTAATAATTAATACGCTCCGCTTTTAAGCCATAGGCGCTGATTAGAGTCTGTACATCGGCGGGACCAGCAAGATGTCCAGCGCCAACGGCCATAAATACAGTGCCTGGCTTATCCATGCGATCATTAATCCATTTGGCCCAATTGGCATTGCGGTTGATAAGCAATTTTTGTTTTACTTCACCTTCGCCTAATTCTTGATGTAATAATTCACCCAATTTGCTTGGTTCACTATTTGCCCAATGCGTCACCAACTGGTCGAGACCTGCCTCTATATCATCATTATTTTCAATGGTTTGAATAAGAAATTCTTTTTGTGTTTCTGGTGAGAAGCTATCAAATATTCCAAATTGTAATTCAGCAGTTTCTAGGCCAAATATCTCTTTGCCATCTGCATTTGCTGCATTTTCCAATATTTTTTCAACACCGCTATTGGGATCAAAGCCAACTTTTTGTAGCGCCGTGATTTGCATTACCAGCCCAGCTGCCCATGGTTTAAATGGATCAAGCGCCGCGACGGGTAATCCCAATGATGTCATAGCTTTTTCATAGGATTTTTTCTCATCATCACTAAGTCCTGAACGCGCGCCTTTGCCGCTTTGGTCCAATGCAAATTTGGCAAAGGTCTGTTGATCCGCAGCGGGATTGCTAGAGGGTTTGATTTCCAAAACAACGCTATCCGATTTATTAAATGCTTCTTTTACCGCTTCGTCGAACCAAGTCATCCCAGGTTTCAAAAAATGCACCGTACCAAGCATATAGATGGTGGTGTCTTCGTCTTTTACGACCCAAAGTGCAGGGTCCGCATCGATGGTATTAGGTGCTGCGTCTTGTGCTGCGGTTTCAATAGCCTGAGCAGCACCTTCTGCGGCTTGCGCTGCGGCATCATTGTCTTGGGCTTGCGCCAGAGGCGTGATCGCAAGTGCGATAGCCGCTGTAGTAAATCTTAATATAGTCTTTTTCATAATTAATTCCTTTAATATGCGATGTTATCCATTTAGTATTTAATTGCATCCATTATTGTTATAATTTGCAGTAAAATTGTGTTTCGGACTGCTTTCTATGCGAAATGTTCATAATTTTATCCTCAATACAATATCTATATTTAGCTTTTAATTTTGATGATGATGTAACTGGTCATAACCGATAGTACCATCAATAGAAACGCTTGGTCGGCGGTAGGCGCGGTTACTATCTCGCTAAGAGATAATAGACGCCAAACGGGGTAAATGGCTACTGTGCTTAATATCCCAAGAGCGCAGGCCTTCATATTGATATGTGTCTCTAATTCATCGACCGTATTCATCGATAATAATGGCATTAGGAATAAAAGAATGAATGCGCCTATTGCTAATAATATAGATTGCCATACGGGGATTATAACGCCATCAAAATTAAATAAATGGACATCATGTGTGATGATCACATAGGTTGCAAAGGCTGAATAAGGTATCGTTAAAATTAAGGTAAGTAAGACAAATTTATGGTTCTTGCTCTCAAAAACTCTATGTTTGATCTCGCCCTGTTTGTCACCATCTATTTCGGTATGTTTTTCTTGTGCGATATTCATGATCTCATCTCCATTTACTAACTTTTTAGATCGGGATTCATCCGTTACGTTTTTTCCACATCCAAATAATACAAAATGCTGCAACCGTAATTAAATAGATGATTATTCCATTTGGTTCGGATACCAGTCCACCGCGCCATAAAACCCACCATGTTGGCGCGCCGATCATATAAATATAAAGCGCATAAAATGCTCCAATCCGTGTGGAATGCATTTCTTGCTCATCGACATATTTATACCAATAGTGACAAATGATTGGCATTATAATAGCCCAAAAAATAGCGAAAATAATAGCGATAATAGTTGGGATAGGGCTGTTGCCAAATATGGCATGACTATCATCATTAACAGCAGCATAATACCCTAAAAGCCCGCCCATTAATCCGCCTGCTATACCGCAACCGACTAAGATATTACTGCGGATTTTCTCTTTCTTCTCTAATCTTGCTTGCGCTTCACTCATACTCATTCTCCTGCAAATTCGTCATCGAATATGTCTTCGATATTTTGTTCAAATAGGCGCGCTATTTTAAAGGCTAGCGGCAATGAAGGGTCATATTTTCCCGTTTCAATCGCGTTGATGGCTTGGCGCGATACATCCAAATGGCCGGCCAGTTCGGCCTGTGACCAATCACGCATCGCCCTTAATACTTTGAGATTATTTTTCATGAACGAAAACTCTTAATTTGAATGGCTGCAAAGAATATGATGCAAGCCAATATCATCATCAACTGGGGTGGTAATATGAATAGAAAACTATCTTTATCAGCGAGGTCAAATTCCCCTATTACGGACCAGAACCCAAGGTGTTCTGACAGATCACCAATTGTAGAAATACTTGCTACTATCATACATAAAGCCATAAAGCCTATGACCCATCGACAAGCCTCATCACGCAAAGTATAAAAATGTTCGTCAAAGCGTTTTGAAAATATGGTTATCATTAAAATGGCGGATGTTATCATGAATAACATCTGAGCAAGGCTATCTGATAGTTGTGCAAAATAATCGATTAACATTCCAATGCTAGCAGCAAGGCCAAACCATTGAATGAAATATATATTGCTGCGCTCTTCTTGCGTGGGCGCTATTGGATCATAAGGCATAATCTATCCTTAAATTTATAAAGTAGCGTAAAAATGTCGTGTTGTTTTTCATGCATTAAATCCTTTAATGCGATAAAAACCATAGCCCATGGCCCAGCTCAAGATCATCACGCCGAGCATGTCGCCCGATGTCGGTTTGGGCAGGCCGCGTTCATTAAGAAAGCTCATATCCCAGATGGCGTGTGACATGATGGATGTTATCACGGCGATTAGAGCGGCATTGGTAACCAGTTGGAAAACATAATCTTCGGCGCAGCGGCGATCCAATTTCGCGCCCCATACTGCATAGCTCGCCATGATGATGGTGAGGATGAAGGCGCAGCCTAATTCCAACCAAGGGTTCCAGCTATCAATCGCTAATGCAGCGCTGCTGGGTTCTTTGAATATTAAATATGCACCAGCCAGCGCCAGCACAGAAAAGCTAATATCAGCAAATCGGGTAGATATTATCATTTCATACTCCAAGTTAGGTTTTATTGATACAATGTCATGCTTCCCTTACTTTATGTACTGATTCGCTGACTGTGTCAAGTGAGCATTACACAATGACATGTTTTATGGTCATTATGCTAGGCGTATATGTCATAAACTCTAGAAATTCAGAGGCCTTGCATTGATAAGATTTTCTGAAAAATCTTTAATTAGTTGGTGAAATTTGATGCTATAGAAAACATAAGAGGAGAGAATCATGCCAAGCCTGCACAAACGGACCTGCCATATTTGCGAAGCCAATTGCGGTATCATTGTTGAGATGGAAGGGCGTAAAACGCTCTCTATTCGCGGGAATCCTGATCATGTGCTTAGCCGTGGACATATCTGTCCAAAGGCCACAGCTATAGCCGATTTGCAGGATGATCCCGATCGTTTGCGCAAACCCCTTAAAAAAGTAGATGGCGCTTGGCAAGAGATTGCATGGGATACAGCCTTTGAGGAAATAGCCGCGAAATTGGCGCGCCTCAAAGCCGATGGTAAACGCAATGCGCTCTATATGGGCAATCCCAATGCGCATGATTATGCCGTAACGACAAGCGTGGGTCAGTTCCGCCGTGTGCTGGGGCTGCGCGATATATATAGCGCGACGACATTGGATCAAATCCCGCATCATCTATCGCAATTGCTCATGTATGGGCATGTGTCATTGGCCGCCGTTCCCGATATTGATCGCTGTATGAATTTGGTGATATTGGGCGGAAATCCAGCAGCTTCCAATGGCAGCCTTTGGACTGTTCCCGATTTCAAAAAGCGCGTGAAAGAGCTACAAGCGCGCGGCGGCACTATGAGCGTGGTTGATCCGCGCCGCAGCGAGACCGCGCAGCTTGCCGATTATCATTATTTTGTGAAACCAGGTACAGACACTGCGTTGTTAATTGCCATTTTCAAAGCCCTTGAAGCTGGGGATATGATTAATCCCGATGCGTATCAGAATTTAAGCGCTCATCTTGATGATGGGATGGATGTGGCGCGCCATGCTCTGGCCGATTTTGATATGGCAATATTATCCGAATATTGCGGTGTTGCAATAGAAGATATTACAGCGATTGCGCAGCGATTGGGCGGCGGTGCACCATCGGCGCTCTATGGCCGTATGGGGGTCTCAGTTTGTGCCTTTGGCAGTTTGAACCATTGGCTCATTCAGTTGATTAACATCGCAACGGGCAATTTAAACCGTGTTGGCGGCACCATGTTTGCGCAGCCCGGTTTGGATGCCGTTAGCCTTATTGGTGGCGGTTCTTATCGCAAAATGCAGGGCAAAGATGGCGAGAAAAATATATTGATGGGCGAGCTGCATACCGCTGGCCTTGCCGATGATATATTGGAGCCAGCACCCGATCAGGTAAGATCATTATTTGTGATCAGCGGTAATCCTGTGCTTTCTAGTCCGCATGGGCGGCGACTGGATGAGGCGCTGGAGTCGCTGGAACTGATGGTATCGCAAGATATGTATATCACCGAAACATCGCGTCATGCCGACTATATCTTGCCGCCGTGCGGGCCGCTTGAAAAAGACCATTATCCGATTTTCTTTGGCCCGCTATCGGTGCGCAATGTCGCCAGCTATTCGCCAGCAACGCTGCCGATGCAGGGGGATACAAAAAGCGATGGTGAGATTATAATGGGCTTAAGCCGCGCTATTGCCCATGCTTTTGATATTGATGTGCCCAATTTCCGTACCCCGCGTGAAACGCTTGATTCCATGCTGCAAAGATCGCCCGCTGGTTTAACGCTGGAACAGGTTGAGGCCGCCCCTGACGGCATTGATTTAGGGCCGCTAAAGCCTTGTCTGCCCGATCGTTTGTGCACCGATGACAAAAAAATCTGCGTGGCGCCAGAGGTTTTGGTGAATGATGTGAAGCGTTTCAGAGAAGCGCTAAATGCTGCGCAATCAGAAATGCAAGATAGCCTTAGCCTTATCGGTCGCCGCCATGTGCGCAACAATAATAGCTGGCTGCACAATTCAAAACGTCTGCTGAAAGGGCCCAATCGTTGTACATTGATGATCCACCCCGATGATGCAGCAAAGCGCGGCATCAGAAATGAGGATATGGTCATTGTGCAAAGCCGTGTTGGCAGAGTGGAGCTGCCAGCTGAAATCACCGATGCTATGATGGTGGGTACCGTTTCTATTCCGCATGGTTTTGGCCATGATCGTAATGGTGTTAAGCTATCTGTGGCGGGCAGCAAACCAGGTGTATCGATCAATGATCTCACCGATCCTGCGCATATTGATCCGCTTACGGGCAATGCGGTGCTTAATGCAACGCCCGTGAGTGTAGAACGGTGCTTGGATAGCGTCGCAGCAGAATGACAATCTGTATGTGATTGGTCTGATATATGTGATAAAATGTCTCAGCCAGTCCTAGTCATGGCATATAGGCATAATATTCACATATTTATACATCATTCGCCTTGACGATAGCCTTCTATTTCGCCAAAGCCTCATCCAAGTTACACGCAATTTCATAGTCGTAAATATACGAAGACAGAGGAAAGCGGATTGGCGGATCAAAAACCCCTAAATTTTCAGGACATGATCCTACGTTTACACAGCTTTTGGTCATCAAAAGGCTGTGCAATATTACAGCCTTATGACATGGAAATGGGGGCAGGAACATTTCACAGCGCAACCACTTTGCGCGCACTAGGCCCTGTTCCTTGGAATGCCGCCTTTGTACAGCCATGCCGCCGTCCTACCGATGGCCGCTATGGTGAAAATCCAAATCGTTTGCAGCATTATTACCAATATCAAGTCATCCTGAAACCATCGCCAGCCGAAATTCAGCAGCTTTATTTAGATAGTTTGCGCGAAATCGGCATTGATCCGATGCTGCACGATATAAGGTTTGTTGAGGATGATTGGGAAAGCCCAACGCTCGGCGCATGGGGGCTAGGCTGGGAAGTGTGGTGCGATGGCATGGAGGTCACGCAATTCACATATTTCCAGCAAATGGGCGGTTTTGATTGCAAGCCTGTTGCGGGCGAGCTGACCTATGGTTTGGAACGGCTGGCCATGTATATCCAAGGCAAAGATAGCATCTTTGAACTGGATTATAATGGTGACGGTGTGACTTACGGCGATATATTCCATCAAAATGAAGTGCAAATGAGCACATGGAATTTTGAAGTGGCAGATACCGAAACCTTGTTCAAACAATTTGAAATGGCGAGCGCCGAATGCGAAAATTGCCTAGATAAAGCGCTGCCTATCCCCGCTTATGAGCAAGCGATTAAGGCCAGCCATACATTCAACCTATTGCAAGCGCGCGGCGTTATCAGCGTACAAGAACGGGCGTCTTATATGGGTAAGGTGCGCGATTTGGCAAAAGGCGCATGCGAGAAATGGATTGATACCAATAAAGAAGATTGGGCGCAAAAATTCCCTGAGTGGAGTTTGTGATGATGGAGATTGTAAGCAATTTTATGAACAGTGTTTGTACTGAATCTGTCGCCAAAAGCACCACTCGTCACCCCACCGCCACTCGTAACCGCAACACCACGCGTCACCCTGAATTTATTTCAGGGTCTATTAGTGCTGGTAAGATACTGAAACAAGTTCAGCATGACGAAAGTGTTATACTGAAACAAGTTCAGTATGACGAATGCGGTGCAATCATGTATGATTTAGTGAACATCGTTCGTCCTGAGCTTGTCGAAGGACAGGTGATGCGCTCATACTTCGATA